>CALXXH010000012.1 GCA_944392635.1 uncultured Clostridia bacterium
GCATTTAAGAATTTGAAAATAGATTCAATTAGAGCATTATCAGAAGGAAAACACCTAAAATTAACATTAAAAGATAATAATGTAATAGTAAATGCAATAGGTTTTAACATGGGAAGCTTAGCAGAGGACTACAGAATTGGAGATAAAATAGATGTAGTTGGAACATTAGAAATAAATAGCTTTAATGGAATGGATAGCATACAAATAAATATGAAAGACATTATGAAATCAATATAAATGAAATAATAAGGGGTGTGAATTTGATGGAAAACAAAGAAATTACAATTCAAGATGTCATAAGTAAAAGAAAAGAACATTCAAGAAGAGTAGATACTAAATTAATAATGAAAGCATATAATTTGGCAAATGAAAAACATAAAGATCAAAAAAGAAGTTCAGGTGAACCATATATAATTCATCCTCTTAATGTTGCATATATATTAACAGACATAGGGTTAGATGAAAGTACAATATCAGCAGCATTACTTCATGATGTAGTAGAAGATACAGATGTAACAGATGAACAATTAAGAAAAGAATTTGGTAATGAAATTGCTGATATGGTTGCAGGTGTAACAAAACTTAGTAATATACAATTTGCATCTGTTGAAGAGCAACAAGCAGAAGATTATAGAAAAATGTTCCTTGCAATGGGAAAAGATATTAGAGTAATACTTATAAAACTTGCAGATAGACTTCATAATATGAGAACTTTAAAATATTTAAAAAGGGATAGACAAATAGCAAATGCAAAAGAAACAATGGATCTTTATGCACCACTTGCAAATAGACTAGGACTATATTCTCTAAAATGGGAGTTAGAAGATTTATCATTTAAATATTTAGAACCAGAAGAATATCATGAATTAGTAGAAGGGATCAACAAGAAAAGAGAAGAAAGATTACAATTTATTGAAAAAATAATGAATGATATTAGGGTAGAACTAAAAAAACAAAAAATAGATGCAGAAGTAACAGGAAGAGCAAAACACCTATATAGTATATATAGAAAAATGAAAAGAGATAATAAAACATTAGACCAAATATATGACTTATTTGCACTTCGTATACTTGTAAATTCAATAAAAGACTGTTATGCAGCATTAGGAGTAGTACATGAAATGTATAATCCAATGCCAGGAAGGTTTAAAGACTATATCGCAGTTCCAAAACCAAACATGTATCAATCAATACATACAACACTATTAGGAGATAAAGGAACACCATTTGAAGTACAAATTCGTACATGGGACATGCATAGAGTTGCAGAATATGGAATTGCTGCACATTGGGCATATAAGGAAGCAAGCTATTTTGGAAAGAAACAATCTGTAAAAGTACAAGAAGATAAACTTGCATGGCTTAGAGAAACTTTAGAATGGCAAAGCGAAATGCAAGATCCACAAGAGTTTTTAAATACTTTAAAAACAGAATTATTTGAAGATGAAGTATATGTATTTACACCAAAAGGAGCAATAAAAGTATTACCAAGAGGAGCAACACCAATAGATTTTGCATATACAATACATGCTGAAATTGGAAACAAAATGACAGGATGTAAAATAAATAGCAAAATGATGCCAATAATCACACCACTTCAAAGTGGAGATATAGTAGAAATAATAACACAGGACAACTCAAAAGGTCCAAGTAGAGATTGGCTTAAATTTGTTAAAAGTTCAACAGCTAAAAATAGGATAAAGAGTTGGTTTAAAAAAGCTCAAAAAGCAGAAAACATTGAAAAGGGAAAAGATTTAATAGAAAAAGAAGTAAAAAGAATTGGATTTTCTCATAGTGATTTATTCAAAACAGAATATATTGAACCAATGCTTGAAAAATATAAATATAAAGATTTAGAAGAAATGTATGCAGCAGTTGGATTTGGTGCAAATTCAGCAGTAAAAGTAATTGCAAGAATGTTACAAGAATACAGAAAAGAGCATGAAGAAGAAGATATTGAAAGAAAACTAGAAGAGTTAAAACAAGCAAGGCATAGAAGACCAAAACCATCAAGTTCTGGTGTAATTGTAAAAGGAATAGATAATTGCCTAGTAAAACTATCAAAATGCTGTAATCCTGTTCCAGGAGATGAAATAATAGGATATATAACAAAAGGAAGAGGAGTATCAGTACATAGAAAAGACTGTGTCAATGTAAAAGATTTATTAACAGAAGAAAATAGGATGATAGATGTTGAATGGTATAATGAAAATAATGATACATCATATCAAGTAGAAATAGAAGTATTTTCAAATGACAGAAATGGATTATTAGTAGACATATTAAAAGAAATAGGAACAACAAAAGCAAAAATCTTAGGTGTAAATACAAAGACAACAAAAGAAAGAATAGCAATAATAGATGTGACACTAGAAGTAGAAAACTTAGAAGAATTAAACAAAGTACAAAAAGCAATAAGAAAAGTAGACAGTGTATATGAAGTAACAAGAAAGAAATAATGTCTTATTAAATAAATTTAAATGGAGGTTTAGAAATGAATAGAGAAGAAGCATTTGAGATATTACAAAAATATATGAAAGGTGAAAGATATATAAAACATTCTTTAGCAGTAGAAGCTATAATGAAAGGATTAGCAAGAAAGCTAGAACCAGAAAATGAAGAATATTGGGGAATTGTTGGGTTATTACATGACCTAGATGAAGAACAATGCAATTGGCAAGAACATCCAGAAGTACATGGAAAAACATCAGTTGAAATATTAAAAAAAGAAGGAATTGATGACCAAGTATTATTTGATGCAATCTGTGCACATAACCCTGCATCTGGAGTTAAAGCAAAAACAAAACTTCAAAGGGCAGTATATGCAGCAGACCCTATGAGTGGATTTTGTAATGCAATAGCATTATGCTATCCAGATAAGAAAATTGCAAGTGTAAAAGTAAAATCTGTTGTGAAAAGAATTCCAGAAAAGAGATTTGCAGCAGGTGCAAATAGAGAAGCAATGCTTTCAATTGAAGATTTAGGAATAGAATTTGAAGAATTTGCAGAAATAGCATTAGATTCTATGTGTAGAATAGCTGATGAATTAGGATTATAAAAATAGGAGAATGAATTATGATATTAAAAGAACTAAAGATTGATACATGGATAGGAGATCCAACAAATTGTTATATCATACTAGATGAAGAATCAAAAGAAACAATGGTAATAGACCCAGCAGGAGATGTAGACAAAATAGAAGAATTAATACATATTCTAGAAGGAAAACTTAAATATATATATTTAACACATTGTCATGGTGACCATATTTTAGGAGTTGCAGATTTAAAAAATAGATGTGGTGGAAAAATATTAATCCATAGAGAAGATGCTGAAGGCTTAAATGATAAAAATATAAATTTATCAGGAGTTATAGACATTCCAGAAATAGAGCTAGAAGCAGACTCAAGAGTAGATGACAATGATTTGATACATTTGGGAAATCTACAATTTAAAGTAATACATACACCAGGACATACAAAAGGAGGAACTTCTTTGTATTGCCAAAAAGAAAAATGCCTATTTTCAGGAGATACCCTTTTTAGAGGTACATGGGGAAGAACAGACTTGCCAACATCTAGTAGAGAAGACATAATGGACTCTATTGTAAATAAATTAATGATATTACCAGATGAAACTATAGTATATCCAGGTCATGGAATGATGACAAAAATAGGGGAAGAAAAACCAATATATTTAGAATTAAAACCAAAAAAGTATTAGGAGAAAAGAGATGATAATATGAATAAAATAGAACCAAGAACACTTGCAGGAACAATGGAATTATTACCAAGTGAACAAATATTATTTAACCAAATAAAAGAAAAAATAGAAAAAACATATCAAAAATTTGGATTTTTACCATTAGACACACCAATAATAGAATTATCACAGGTATTACTTGCAAAAGCAGGAGGAGAAACAGAAAAGCAAATATATAGGTTTAATAAAGGAGATACAGATTTATCATTAAGATTTGATTTAACAGTACCTCTTTCAAAATATGTAGCTAAAAATTATGGAAATTTAAGTTTTCCATTTAGAAGATATCAAATAGGAAAAGTATATAGAGGAGAAAGACCTCAAAAAGGAAGATACCGTGAATTTTATCAATGTGATATAGATATAATTGGAGATGGAGAATTAGATGTAATAAATGATGCAGAACTTCCAAGTGTAATATACACTATTTTTAGAGAGTTAGGATTTAATGATTTTACAATATGTATTAATAATCGTAAAATTTTAAATGGTTTATTTGAAGAAATAGGACAAAAAGAAAATTCAGTAGAAATCTTAAGAATTATTGATAAAATAGAGAAAATAGGAAAAGAAGCAGTAATTGAGGAATTAGAAAAAATAGGAGTTTTAAAACAGGCAATAGAAAAAATAATAGATTTTATAGAAATAACTGGAACATCAAAAGAAAAACTTGAAAAATTAAAAGAATTAAAAATAGAAAATGAAACATTTAAACAAGGATTAGAAGAATTAGAATTTGTATATGAAAATATTAAACTATTTGGAGTACCAGAAGAAAACTATAAAATAGATTTAACAATAGCAAGAGGACTTGATTATTATACAGGAACAGTATATGAAACATTTTTAAATGATTATCGTGAAATAGGAAGTATTTGTTCTGGTGGTAGATATGAAAATTTAGCTGAATATTACACAAACAAAAAACTTCCAGGTGTTGGAGTATCAATTGGTTTAACAAGACTATTTTATAAATTAAATGAATTAAATTTAATAAAGACAACTAAAAAATCAATTTCAAATATAATAATAATACCAATGATGGAAAACTTAGAAGAACCAATAAAATTAGCAACAGAGTTAAGAAATTTAGGAATTAACACAGAAATTTATAGTAATAATAAAAAACTAAAAGCTAAAATGAAATATGCAGATAAATTGCAAATTCCATATGTAATTGTAATTGGAGAAGATGAAATAAATAACAATAAAATTAAGTTAAAAGATATGGAAACAGGAGAAGAAGAGGAAATAGAATTAGATGCTAAAAAAATTGCAAGTAAACTCAAAATATGAAGTTTCAATTAAAAAAGATGTTGTAATATATTTCAAAAATTTCTCGGCTTAATACAAAGATTAAGAATTTCTAAAATGATTTTATAGCACCCTTTCACTTAGTCCTCACTTCGTTCGACGTGAACATTTTCCATAAAATCATTAAAGAAATTCTAAATCTTCTCCAATCACATTCGAAATTTATTCAATATATTACAACATCTTTTTTTAGAAAATTATGCTAATTAACAATTCATAAAATCTATACTATGTAATGCTCATATATAGTTATTGCAAATTATAATATCTTTTTAGTCATATTTTTTATATTTTATTCATATAATAATGTAATTTTATTCCCAGTCTTATCAATAAAACCATCTTCTTTTAAAAGCTTTAATTCACGCATCATAGCACTTCTATCAACACTTAAATAATCAGCTAAGTCTGTTAAAGAAAAAGGAAGTGAAAAGCTTTTACTAAGATATCTTGAAGAAACTAAATTAAAATATCCAAGCAATTTATCACGAATAGATCTTTTAGTTAATAATTCAATACGCATATTCAAATCAGTTACTTTATTTAAAATTAATTCAGGCAAATCTTCTGCAAGCATTTGATGGAACTTACAATTATTTCTACATTTGTTTCGTATATCATCATAAATATAAAATAAAACCTCACATTTTTCTCTAGCTTCTACCAATAATTCGTTATTCGTAGTAACAGCATAAAAAACCTCTCCAAATGCATCATATTGAGAAAAATGCTCAACAATTGTACGATTACCATTTAAGTCATATCTAACTAAATCAGCATTACCACTTGTGAGAATACATAATTGATTACGCTTTTGAATGTAGCTTGTAATAACCTCATTTTTTGAAAAAGATTTTTTTTGAACTTTATGACAGCTATTCTCAAAATTATTTATAAAACTTTTCATATCGAAATTGACATTCATAAAAAACACCTCTTTTACTTCTATTTCAATAAAAGTAAGATAAATAAACTAAAAATATTATACAAAAAATAAGTTGCAATTGCAACAAAAAGATAAAAATAAATATAAAAAATTCAAAAAATTATCAAAGAAAATTTACAATTAATAGAAAAAAGTTATACATAATTACTAGGTATAAAAGAAATGTTTTTGTAATATTTCTGTAATATAAATGTAATATTTTGTTGAAATATTTGATAAAAGCCCCTTTATGAAATGTATAAAATAATTTGTTGCTTTTGCAACAGAAAAAGAAAAAACTTAATGTATAATTAAGCCATACAAAAAAACTTGAATAGGGGGAAATGTAAAATGAAAATTATCAAAAGAGATGGAAGAGCCGTAGATTACGACAGAACAAAAATCAAAGTAGCAATTGAAAAAGCAAATCAAGAGGTAAAACCTAAAGAAAGAGCAAGTAAAGAAGATATAAAAGGAATAATCCAATATATTGAAGAACTTGGAAAAAAGAGGATGTTAGTAGAAGACATTCAAGATATTATTGAAGAAAAGTTAATGGAATTAGATAAATATGAGTTAGCTAAAAAATATATTGTATATAGATATACAAGAGCATTAGTTAGAAAAGCTAATACTACAGATGAATCAATATTAGGATTAATTAGAAATGAAAACAAAGAGTTAGCAGAAGAAAATTCAAATAAAAATACATTACTTGCTTCAACACAAAGAGATTATATAGCAGGTGAAGTATCAAGAGATTTAACAAGAAGATTATTATTACCAGAAAAAATTGTAAAAGCAGACCAAGATGGAGTTTTACATTTCCACGATGCAGATTACTTTGTACAACCAATTTTTAATTGTTGTTTAGTAAATATAGCAGATATGCTTGATAATGGAACAGTTATGAATGGAAAAATGATAGAAAGTCCAAAAAGTTTCCAAGTTGCATGTACTGTTACAACACAAATAATTGCAGCAGTTGCAAGTAACCAATATGGTGGACAATCTGTAGATATGATTCACTTAGGAAAATATTTAAGAAAGAGTTATGATAAATTTAAAAAGGAAATAGAAGGTAAATATAAAGGAAAACTAAAAGATGAAGTAATAGAAGATTTAGTACAAGACAGATTAAAAACAGAATTAAAAGCAGGAGTACAAACAATTCAATATCAAATAAATACATTAATGACAACTAATGGACAATCTCCATTTGTAACATTATTCTTACACTTAGAAAAAGATGACCCATATATCAAAGAAAATGCAATGATTATTGAAGAAGTACTAAGACAAAGATATGAAGGAATCAAAAATGAAGCAGGAGTATATGTAACACCAGCATTCCCAAAACTTGTTTATGTATTAGATGAATTCAATTCATTAAAAGGTGGAGAATATGATTACTTAACAAAACTTGCAGTTAAATGTTCTGCAAAAAGAATGTATCCAGATTATATTTCAGCTAAAAAAATGCGTGAAAATTATGAAGGAAATGTATTTAGCCCAATGGGATGTAGAAGTTTCTTATCACCTTGGAAAGATGAGAATGGAAACTATAAATTTGAAGGAAGATTTAATCAAGGTGTAGTAAGTATTAATTTACCACAAATAGGAATAGTAGCAGATGGTGATGAAGAAAAATTCTGGAAATTATTTGATGAAAGACTTGAACTTTGTAAAGAAGCATTAATGTGTAGACATTATGCATTACTTGGAACAAATTCAGACATAAGCCCAATACATTGGCAATATGGTGCAGTAGCAAGACTTAAAAAAGGTGAAAAAATAGACAAATTATTATATGGTGGATATTCAACAATATCATTAGGATATATAGGACTATATGAAGTAACAAAATTAATGACAGGTGAATCTCATACAACTGAAAAAGGACATGAATTTGCAGTAAGAGTTATGAAACACTTAAGAGAAGCAACAGATAGATGGAAGAAAGAAACAAATATTGGATTTGCTTTATATGGTACACCAGCAGAAAGCTTATGCTATAAATTTGCAAGAATAGATAAAGAAAAATTTGGAACAATTAAAGATGTTACAGATAAGGGATATTATACAAACTCATATCATGTAGATGTAAGAGAAAAAATAGATGCATTTGAAAAACTAGGATTTGAAAGTGAATTCCAAAAAATATCATCAGGAGGTTCAATTTCATACATAGAAATACCAAATATGAGTAAAAATATAGATGCATTAGAATCAGTTGTTAAATTCATCTATGATAATATCCAATATGCAGAATTTAATACAAAATCAGATTACTGCCATGAATGTGGATTTGATGGAGAAATAATAATAAATAAAGATAATGAATGGGAATGCCCAAACTGTGGAAACAAAGATCACAGCAAAATGACAGTTGTAAGAAGAACATGTGGATATCTAGGAGAAAACTTCTGGAATGTTGGAAAAACAAAAGAAATTAAACAACGTGTAATGCACTTATAGAATAAAAGCTAAAATAAAACTTCTGTAAAATAAACAGGAGTTTTATTGACTTTTATAGTACTAAAATAATATAATTCTTTTAACAAGTAGACATATTACCAAAGGAGGTAAACGCAATGATTATTGAATTACCAAAAGAATTTACATTTTTTAATGAAACAGGTGAAATAGGAGCATATGTAGAAAATGGTATTTTGAAATTAAAAAGTGCAACATCATATAGAAAAGTTATGACTGAATTAACTTATCATATGAAAGGAAGAAAGCGGTGTTGCTATTGTGGAAATATAGTAGATGTAGAAGAAATGACAATAGATCATATGTATCCACAAGACTTTGGAGGGCCAACCATTACAAATAATTTATTACCTTGTTGTAAAAAATGCAATAACGAAAAGGGAAATCTAACGTCGAAACAATACAAAATGTACCTAATAGCAAAAAAACAAGGTAGAGGAAAAGAATATATAGAAGATTTAAAAAAATACCTCTTATATATTAGAAAATGGGAAGCATTTGAAATACCAAAAGGATGGATTTCAAAAAAAGAAATTACAAAAATTATAGTTCAAATCGACCTAGGCGATAGCTATAAAGGAAAAAACTATAAAAAAGTAAAAGAGTTTTATGAAAAATATGGACATTTTCAAAAACCTATAATTGTAGATTCAAATAATTTCTTGTTAGATGGATTTATAACACTTATGTATGCAAAAAATAAAAACATACAAAAAGTACCTGTTATTGTATTAAAGAATGTAGAGGTTATAACCTAAACAAAAGAAATATTAAAAATTATAGAGGAATTCTATTAAAGATTTCCTCTTTTTTAATGGATTTAAATAATTTATAAAATTGTAAAAAACTCTAAAATTAATTGGATTTTTTATACTAATTATTATTCAAAAATCTATCAAATAATTGTTTTCTACAAAGTTCTTCAAAACTATCATCTAAAGGATCTAAAGAAATATCCTCATTATACTTCCTATCTAAGCAATACTTAATAATATAATCTGCAAGTTCAGGGTTTTTTGAAAGAAGTGGACCATGTAAGTAAGTTGCAATAACATTTTTTTCAAAATATCCTTCTTGTGTATCTCCAAACTTATTACCATTGCCAAATAAAACTTTTCCAAAAGGTTTTAAAATATCAAAAGTTTGACCACCATGATTTTCAAAACCAATAACTTTAGTAGTTTTTCCATTAAGATTTGCTTCTATTATAATATTTCCAATACATCTTTTTTTTCTATCATTAATAGCTTCTGTATAATAATCAAAAACTTCTAATCCAGGAACAATATTTCCATCAGCAGACTTATAATATTTTCCAAATAATTGATAAGCTCCACAAATTAGTAAAAAGAAAACACCATTATTAATTGCATCTTTTATATTATCCTTATACTTAATTAAATCATCAGCTAAAATACCTTGTTCTTGGTCAGCACCACCACCTGCAAAAACTAGGTCATAGTTATTAAAATCTGGAGAATCATCGCCAATGGAATACCTATCTATAATAGCTGTAATACCACGTTTTTCTAATCTATACTTTAAAACTTGAATATTTCCATAATCTCCATACAATTCCAATATATCAGGGTATAAATATAATATTTTCAATTCTTTCATTAAACAATACCTCATTTCTATTTTTAAAAGTGTCCCTAAATCCTTCTTGAGGATTTTGGGGGCTGTCCCCAAATCCTATTTTAATTTTAGAATCTCAGTTCTTGTTGGTTGCAAAGATGTATAATTTGCAATTACATATTTTTTTACATTTGTTTTATACAAATTTTCTACTGCCTCATGTAAATCTAAATAAGGTTCTATTTTTTCTGCATCAAATCCAGAAGTTTTAATTCTAATTGCTATATCATAACATCTAGTTCCAGATGTTATAATTCTTGATACATTATTTAAATTTGAAAACTCAATATCCCATATCCAAGAAACATCTTTTCCATCTGCTATATTATCATTCAAAACAAAAAGCAATTCTTTTTCATCATCATCTTCATTTAAAATTCTTAAACTAACATTACTTCCAGTTGGATTTTTAGCTAGGTTTATAATAGTTGGAATACCTTTAATTTCTAAATCTTCTAAACGTCCATTATTTAGTACAAAACTTGATAATGCTTTTTGTATTATTTCTGTATCAATATCATACAAACTAACACAAGAAATTACAGCTACAAAATTATATATATTGTAAATACTATTAAATTTAGTTACATATTTTATTCCATCAACTTCAAAAGACCTATTTTTTAAATCAACATTTCTTGCAAGCTTATAAATCTCATTATCCCCATAATGGCAATTAGGACATTCAAATTTTCCAATATGTGAATATTGATAATACTCATATTCAAGACGAGTATTACAAAATGGACAGAATTTACCTTCTCCAGCTTCTTTCATTTCTTTTGTTGCATATTTGTATGCTTCAACACTAAAATAATATACATTTTCATTATCTGGATTAGCCTTTCCTAATCTTGAAACATTAGGATCATCACTGTTCAAAACCAAATTACCAGTATAAGTTTTTAAAAAGTCATTAATCTTTAAAATTAAAGTTTCAACTTCACCATTTCTATCTAACTGGTCACGGAAGAAATCCAAAACAACTAATGTATCTAATTTTAAATCTTTAAAAACAATAGGAACATAACCTTCATCAACTTCAAAAACTAGGTAATCTGCTTTGATTTTTCCAGTTAAAGAACAATGTTTTAGTAATGTAGATAAAATACCAGTTTCCATGTTATTACCTTTTTTATTACTAATTATCTTCTTTCCAGCTGTTTCAAAAACATAACCAATTGCATTATTTGTCATAGTTTTTCCATTTGTTGCAGTTACAGCAATAATTGGACAATTAATTTTAAAATATTTAAAAATATTTGGATTCCAATTAAATGCTATTTTACCTAAAAAATTACCACCTTGTTTTCCTACAATTTTTAATCCTATATTTAATATTTTCATTGCAAGTATTATAAAAAAATTTTTCATTTTAAATTCCTTTCAATCTCAATTTTTCATATTATATCATAATTAAAAATATATGAGCAATAAAATTAAAACAAAAGAAGTTTCAAATTTTTAGTTTTTATAAATTTATAAAAATCAACAGAATTGCCTTTTACAAAACCAGATTTATCTATTAAAAAGGCATGAGTTTTGTCAATATATAAATAATAGAAATTTTTGGTTTGGAAAATTCTATATAATTTAGAATACTTAGTTTTTGAAATACTATTTTTATCTTGAATAGTAAAATATTTATCATAAAAACTAAAAGTATATGTAGTAGAATTTTTCACTTTATCACTTTTGTAATCTTTGGCAACTTCTGCAACAGGTTTTAAAAATCTCCAAGCAATAAAGATAACTAAAATTATGCTAAAAATAATGGCAGTAGGATAAGCATTATAAGCAACTAAATAAACAATACAAGCTAAAATTATCCCAATAATTATAATATTATACAATTTATATCTAAAACCAAATTTATTTCTATGAAATTCTAAAAATTTATCATAAATTTCTTTAGAATATGAAGTTTTATTCTTAAATAAAGCTTTCAATATAATCACCAAACAAAGTATATCATAAATCTTGTAAAAAGGACAAGAGTACTTACATATATTAAAAATATGAAGGAGGAAAATATGGCATATTCAAATAGAGAATTAATTGCAAGGATAGTACAATGTGAAGCAGGTGGAGAAGGTGATAACCGGAATGAAAGCAGTTGCATCAGTTGTGATGAATAGAGTAAATGTACCAAATGGAGAATATGCAGGAATATCACAAGGAGGAAATATTAGGAATATAATATTCCAACAAGGTCAGTTTGATTGTGCGACAGAAACACTAAGAAATCAATACAATCCTCAAAACATATACAATATGACACCAACAGAAATCCATTATTATATAGCAGACTGGGCATTATCAGGAAATAGATTAAATGAAATAGGAGAATGCCTATGGTATTTAAATCCATTTAAACCGTCATGTGACCAAACATTTCCATACAACGGTTCAGGTAAATTTCATACAAGATTAGGGGATCATTGTTTCTATAGACCTACTTCACTATATAGCCAAACTTAAAAAGTTATAGGTTATCTTTATAAAACCTAAATAAATGTAAAGGAGTATACACTATGCCAAGTAGTCAAGAAAGTCAAAACACAAGAGAAAATAATAGAAATGTACAAATAAATCAAAATTCACCAGAAATTTTGACAAACTCAATATACACACCAGCATTTTTAAGAGAACAAATAGGAAAATTATTAAGAGTAGAGTTTTTAATTGGAACAAATAATTTAACAGATAGAGTTGGAATTCTAGAAGATGTTGGTGCAAGTTATATATTATTAAGAAGCTTAGAAAGTGATACATTAGTATATTGTGACATATATTCAATAAAATTTGTCACAATTTCAAATAATACATGGGGATATAATGGAATGAATAACAGATATCATTATTATTGATTTGTTTAATTAAATATGATATTATCTAACATATAAAGGAGTGATATATATGTTAGATAATATGATAGGTATAGAAGATTTTTTAAAAGTTGATATGAGAGTAGGGACAATTTTAGAGGCATCAGTAAATAAAAAAGCAAGGAAACCAGCATATAAATTAAAAATCGATTTTGGAGAAGAAATAGGAATAAAAACTTCATCAGCACAAATTACTAAATTATATACAACAGATGAATTAGTTGGAAGACAAGTTATTGCAGTTGTAAATTTTCCACCAAGACAAATTGCAGATGTTAAAAGCGAAGTTTTAGTCCTTGGTAGTGATTCAAAACAAGGTATAGTTCTTTTGGGATTAACAGAAAAAGTAGAAAATGGAGATAAAATTTGCTAACAAAATAGCCTTCTTTACATATAATAAAGTAATATATGTAAAGGAGGTTTTTTATGTATAAGAAGATAAAAAAAGCAATGCTAATTTTTAGTATAATATTTACTTTTGTTTTTTGGATAAATGTAAATCCAACATATGCAATAACTCCTATATCAAATCTAAGTTATCAAGGAATTGATGTTAGCAATTGGCAAGGGCATATAGACTATAGGCAAGTAAGAGAAAGTGGAATAGAAGTAGTATATATTAAATCAAGTCAAGGGTCTAATATAAAAGATGCATATTTTGATATAAATTATGAAAATGCAAAAGCAAATGGTCTAAAAGTAGGATTTTATCACTTTGTAACTGCAACAAATACAGAACAAGCCCAGCAAGAAGCTAGATTTTTTGCATCGGTAATATCAGGAAAATCACCAGACTGTAAATTAGTAATGGACTATGAAGTATTTGGAGGAGTAAGCATAGAAGAATCAAATGAAATAGCAAGAGTGTTTTTAGAAGAAACAAAAAGATTAACAAATAAAGAAGTAATTATATATAGTGATTTAAGTAATGCACAAAGTAGATTTAGTAGAGAATTAGCAGAAAACTATCAATTGTGGCTTGCATATTATAGTGGAACAGAAAGATTAGAAGGAATTAGAACAAATTGGGATAATTACATAGGTTTGCAATATACAGATAGAGGAAGGGTAAATGGAATTAGTGGAGCAGTAGATAGAGATAGTTTTACACAAGAAATATTTTTAGATGAAACAAGTCAAGTCCCTCAAATAGAAAATCCAGAACCAATAACAAATACCCAAACAATATCATACACAGTTCAAAGAGGTGATACATTATTTGCTATTGCAAGAAGATATGGAACAACAGTAGATGAAATTGTAAATATAAATAGTATTGCAAATCCTAATTTAATATATCCAGGAGAAGTACTAAGAATACCAACAAATTCTACAACCCAAGGTGAAGAAACAAGAGGAACAGGAGATATTATATATACAGTCCAAAGAGGAGATACATTATCTAAAATTGCAAGAGAATATAATGTAAGTGTTGCACATATTGTAGAATTAAATGATATATCAAACCCTAACCTAATATATCCGGGTGAAAAACTTAGAATTACTGAAAGCAACATACAAACTTTAAGTCCAATACCAAAAAATAGTTATTCTACATATACAGTACAAAGAGGAGATAACCTAAGTAGAATAGCAAGAAGATTTGGAGTTACAGTAAATTATTTAGTAAGTGTAAATAATATTCAAAATCCAAATTTGATATTTCCAGGACAAATTTTGATAGTATAAAATTAAAATATAACAAACTTTATTTACATAATTTCATATTATATATAAAGCAATATGAAAGGAGGTAAATAAAATTTGGAGCTAAAAGATAAAAAAATAGGATTTACACTAACTGGTTCCTTTTGTACATTTCAAAAAGTAATACCTAAAATAAAAGAAATAAAAAAATTGGGTGCAGATATTATACCAATAATGTCATTTAATAGTTATAACCTAGATACAAAGTTTGGGAAGGCAAAAGACTTTATAGATGAAATAGAAGAAATAACTAAAAAAAAGATAATTCATACAATACAAGATGCAGAGCCAATTGGACCCAAAAAGATGACAGACATAATGATTATCGCACCATGTTCAGGAAACACAATGGCAAAACTAGCCTGTGATATTATAGATACACCAGCAACAATGGCAGCAAAATCACATTTAAGAAATAATAGACCATTAGTAATTGCACCTTCAACAAATAATGGTTTAAGTGGGAATGCAGAGAACATAGGTAAATTATTAAATAGAAAAAATTATTATTTTGTTCCTTTTAGGCAAGATAATCCAATAACCAAACCAAGGTCAATTGTGTTTGATGTAGAATATATAATAAAAACAATAGAATATGCATTGGAGGGGGAACAAATCAGTCCAATATTAATATAATTATAAATGTAATAAATTTGTAACATAAATGTAAAATAAAAAATATAGACTTAATTGCAATGTTTGTATACAATATAAACATAATTAAGTCTATTTTTATTAAGCCAAAACAAGGTTATTTAAAAACTTATGGAAAGAATAGTATTTATAAAAATGGAAATAATTATATAAGGTAACAAAAGAAGGAGGAGAAAATGAACAAAATGGAAGGAGAAAAAAGTAAGAATATGAAAGTAAAATGCTTAAAACAACAAATACAACGACAAGATTTAAAGAAACAAGCTAAAGGTATAACATTAATTGCACTTGTCATAACTATAATTGTTTTGCTAATACTTGCAGCAGTAAGCATAGCAACACTAACAGGAGAAAATGGAATATTAACAAGGGCAAATGAAGCAAAAACAGAAACAGAAGAGGCAAAAGAAGATGAATTAAGAAGATTAACAGCATTAGAAGCAGCAACGAATCTGGAAGATACAACATATACTGATAAAAGCACAGGAGAAGAAAAAACAATAAAAATTCCAGCAGAAACAGCAGTATCTCAAGTAGAAGGCGAAAACACATTGAAAGATGGATTAGTTATAATAGATAAAAACGGAAATGAATGGGTATGGATAGAAGTACCAAGAAGTATTTATGATAATGAAGAATATTATACAAATGGTGCAACAAAGCCAACAAGTTCAAAAGACTATATAAATATAGAAAAGATAATGCAAAATTATGCAAGTAGTTATAGAAGTTCATTTACAGATGAATGGTATTCAGAAGCACAGCACGGGTTTGTAAGTGCAGGAGAATATAATAATCATAAAAATGCAATGTTGAAAAGTGTGTATGAAAATGGAGGATTTTATATAGGAA
>CALXXH010000013.1 GCA_944392635.1 uncultured Clostridia bacterium
ATTGGTTTTGTATTAATCAATGTTTGTGGTGTTACAACATCTAAATCTTGAATTGTCATTCTTTCACGAACAACTCTTTCAAGTCTTGTTAGACCAATTCTAAATTGATTTTGTAATAACTCACCAACACATCTAATTCTACGGTTTGCTAAGTGGTCAATATCATCTGCTTTTCCTAATCCATGTGAAAGATTTAATAAATAGTTGATTGATGCAATCATATCTTCTGTTGTAATATGTTTTGGTACTAATTCATCATATCTTTCTTCAAGAATTTTTACTAAGTCTTTTTCATCAGTATTATCAATAATATTTTTCAATACACTATAATTTACTAATTCTTTAAAATGTAATTTACTTAAATCAACTGTTGGAAGTACTGCATGAATATTTACTGTATTATTTCCTATAATTCTAACTTTTCTTTCTCCAACCATGATGTCTACACTATTAATTCCAGAATTTTGGATATTTTCTGCAACTTCCTCAGTAATCATTTCTCCAGCACTAACAAAAACTTCTCCAGTTTCTGAATCCACTATATCTTCTGCTGCAATTTTATCTTTGATTCTTCCAGCAAGTCCTAATTTTTGATTAAATTTATAACGACCTACTTTTGCTAAATCATAACGTCTATTGTCATAGAATAATCCATTAAATAGATTTCTTGCAGCATCTGCTGTTGGAAGTTCTCCTGGTCTTAATTTTTTGTAAATTTCAATTAATGCTTCATCTTGGTCTTTAATTGTGTCTTTATTAATTGTTGCCTTTAGCATTTCTTCATCGCCAAATAATTCTAATATTTGACTATCTGCTACAACTCCAATTGCTCTTAAAAGTGTAGTTACTGGAACTTTTCTTGTTCTATCAACACGAACCCAGAAAATATCATTTCCATCAGTTTCATACTCAAGCCAAGCTCCTCTAAGTGGCATTACTGTTGATGTATATGTTTTCTTTCCTGTCTTTGTGTCAAATATTTCATCATAGTAACATCCAGGTGAACGAACTAATTGGCTAACTACAACTCTTTCAGCTCCATTGATTACAAATGTTCCACTGTCTGTCATTAATGGAAAATCACCTAAATAGATTTCTTGTTCCTTAATTTCTCCAGTTTCACGGTTGATTAATCTTACTTTTACATGTAATCTTGTTGAATAAGTTGCATCTCTTTCTTTTGCTTCTTCAACTGTGTATTTAGTTTTTTCCTCCATGTAATAGTCGAAAAATTCTAGAACCAAATTTCCTGAATAGTCTTCGATTGGTGAAATGTCTTTTAAAACTTCTCCTAATCCTTCTTCTACAAACCAGTCATATGAATCTCTTTGTACTTTGATTAGGTTTGGCATTTCGATGTAATCTCCAACTTTCGCAAAGTCTTTACGTGATGCTTTCTCGTAGTTTACTTCTTTGATTTTCAAAAAAATCACTCCTTAAAAAATATTAAGCAGATAAAATATATTTGATTAAAAGAAGTCCCTCTTAAAAACAAGTTGCTTGTCTAAGTTTTTAATTTGTCTGCTCTTACAAATTAAAATTCCTTAGGGCTCCTTGAGTTTAATTCCTCTTCTTTTAAATTTTAACTTAAAGATTTGTACATAAAATTTTTTTGATTAAACAGTAATATAATATCACATTTTTCTTACGGATGTCAAGGTTTTTACGATTTTTTCTTTATATTTTCAAAATATTTTTCTTCAAATTTTGACATTTCATTTTTTTTATAGTACAATTATCCAAGTTAAAAACATATTAAACTAAGGAGGATTAAAATGGCAGAATTACCAATTGCTATAAAATATATATTAACAGCAATTGTAGGTATGGTACCAATTGTAGAACTAAGAGGAGCAATACCTGTAGGTGTTTTCACATTTCATTTAAATTATTTAGAATCATTTCTTTGTAGTTTTATTGGAAATATTATACCTGTATATTTTATTGTTAAATATATTAGACCATTATTTGACTTTTTTGGAAGATGGAAGATTTTCAAAGTAGTAATTGATTGGGCTTCTGAAAGAGCAACTAAAAAAATTGAAGAAAGCGAAAGATTACAAAACTTTGCAGCTTTAGGTTTATTTATATTTGTAGCAATACCTCTACCAGGAACTGGTGCTTGGGTTGGATCTTTAATTGCTAACTTTTTAGACCTACCACCTAAAAAAGCTGTTCCACCTATCGTAGCTGGTGTATTTGCAGCAGGAATTATAGTTCTTACTCTAACAGCTATTGCAAATGGAGGTATACAATACTTATTACAAAGAGGCTAAAACCTGAAAGCAAAATAAGAAGTACTTGTAAAAAGCACAAGTACTTCTATTTTTATACATTTTCTATATCTGCATCTATCTTTTTCTTTTCCTCTAATTTTCGTTTTCTCTTTATAGCTATTCTAAAATCTAAATAATCTTCAACCAATATACGTATTACTGCAACAACTGGAACTGCTAAGAACATTCCTAATATTCCAAAATATGCTCCACCAACAGTAACTGCAAATAATACTAATAATGGGCTAATTTTTAATGACTGACCAACTATCTTTGGATTTATAATATTTGCATCAATTTGTTGTAATACAATTGTTACTATAATCATCCATATAGCTTGACTAAGTCCTCCTGTAATTAATGTAATTATTGCTGAAATAACTGTTGCAATTATAGCTCCAATATATGGAATCATATTAAATAATCCTATGAAAAATCCTAATAAAGGTGCATATCTTACCCCCATAATTGTAAGTGCAATTGTAATCAATACTCCAACTATAACAGCATCTAAAAATTGACTTGCTATAAATTTGAAAAATATTTCATTTGAATTATTAAAATATTTATCTATATTTTTGTAAGTTTTTTCTTTAAACATAGCAGCAACTATTTTCTTTAGAAAGGCTATAATCTTTGTTCTTTCTGCTAATATGTATACAGATACTATAAGAGCTACAAATACATCTACAATACCTGTTATAGCTTGAACTGCAGTCATAACATATTCTACTATTTTATTTACTTGAAAATACTGTTTAATATCTAGATTTTGAATACCTCGTATTGCATCATTAACAAAATCACTTTTTAAAATCGAATCATCAGGTAATGCATTATATCTATCAATTGTCATTTCATAATAATGTTGTATGTTATTTAATAAATCAGTTACACTCTCTACTACTACTGGCAATATAACACCTATCAAAATTATAATTATTGCTAAAACAATTAAATAAACTGTTATAATTCCTAAAGCCCTAGCTTTTTTCTTTATAAACTTACTTTTGGATTTATGATAAACACTTTCAAATTTTCTACATGGCATATATAATAAATATGCAATAAAAATACCAACTAAAAATGGTGCAATAATCTCAAAAAATCCTCCTAAAACTCCCATAACATCATTAAAATTATTAAATATATGATAAACAACAATTATCGCAACTCCTAATAAAAACCAATATGTCCACTTTTTCCAATCATTTTTTATTTTATCCACAAAAACCTCCTATCTAGCAACATTTATGCTTTATAACTAATTTTTAATAAACAAAAATCTGTCCCCAAATGGCCAAAAATGTCCAAACAAAAACGTCCTAATAAGACATTTCTAGTCCAACTGGGCAATGGTCACTTCCCATTACTTCTGGATATATCTTTGCATCAACTATTTTGTCTTTTATATCTTTTGATACTATAAAATAGTCAATTCTCCAACCTACATTTTTTTCTCTTGCTCGTCCCATATATGACCACCAAGTATATTGTTCTTCTTTGTCTGGATATAAATATCTAAATGTATCTACAAATCCTGCATTTAATAGTTCTGTCATTTTATTTCTTTCTTCATCTGTAAATCCTGCATTCCCTCTATTTGTTTTTGGATTTTTTAAATCTATTTCTTTATGTGCTACATTTAAATCTCCACACATAATAACTGGTTTTGCCTCATTTAATTTTAATAAATATTTTCTTATTTCATCTTCCCATATTTGTCTATAATCTAATCTTTCTAATTCTCTTTTTGAATTTGGAGTATAAATATCTACCATATAGAATTTTTCAAATTCTAAAGTTATAACTCTTCCTTCTTTATCATGTTCTTCTATTCCTATTCCATATCTAACAGATAATGGGTCTATTTTTGTAAAAATAGCTGTCCCAGAATATCCTTTTTTCTCTGCACTATTCCAAAAACTTTTATATCCTTCAAATTCTAATTCTATTTGTCCTTCTTGGCATTTTGTTTCTTGCACGCAAAATATATCTGCATCAATTTCATTAAAAAAGTCTTTAAATCCTTTATTTACACATGCTCTTATTCCATTCACATTCCATGATATTAATTTCATTTTTAATTCCTTTCTATCTTCATACATATAAGTAATTTCTACTATTTTACTATATTTTGCTCATAATATCAAGTTCAAAATCGCAAAGAAAAATATACAAATAAAAAACACCCTATCTTAGTTCATGCTAAAATATGAGTGTTTAATTGCCAATATTTTAATTAACTACACTTACTGGTAAGTATCTAACTCCCCATTGCAAAGCTTCTGCATGTGAGTTTACAAATATATCAATTTTGTTACCTGTTACTGCGCCACCTCTATCTTCTACAGTATAGATATGACCACCTATATTCAATTTTGTTCCAAAAGCAAATTTACTAGATGCTGCAACTGTTCTTCCTGCTGTTGCTTTTGTTCCTGAAGCTGTTCTACCTGTTGTTTTTCCACAACACTTACTACAAGGACAATATGCTGTAATTTTGTATGTTGTTCCTCCAGTAGTTGATGTTGTAGAAGTTCTTGGTAAGCTTGCTGATCTTGATGTTTGTTTCTTTTGTACTTGTACAATCTTATCAACTGGCTCTGTTACTACAACTTCAGATATTACTGTCTTTTCAATTTCTACATCATTTTGATATTTAACTTTATAAGTTACTTCTTTTAAACCATCTTTTCCTTCTTGTAGAACTTTATTTGTTGTTCCATCAGTAGTTCCTGTTGTATTTTTTGTAACTGTTTCATATGGTATTGTTACTTGTTCTACAACTATTTTTTCAGTAATTGGTGCATAATTTTCTAATAATTGATTTAATGATGTTTCTACACCGTCTTCTGAAATTTGTGCTATTTGCACTTCATTATATGACTTATCTGTAATCTTTATTGTTTCTCCTGCTGCAACTTCATTATCTAAGTCTGGTATTGTTTTTTGATTTTCTTCTAATATAATATTATTTTCGTCTAATATGTCAGCTACTTTTGTTTTTGATGTTAATGCTGTCATTTCATATCCATTTTGAAGTACTATTTTAACATCACTTAATTGTGTATTGACTGCCATTACTCCTATTCCTGATATAAGAATAAGAATAACACTTATACAGATGATTTTCATTATAGAAATTGAAGCTTTTTCTTCATTTTTCATATAAATAAATTACCTCCTTTTTGGCAACAAGTATATTATACTATTTTTTTCTTATTTTGTCAAATTTTGAAATTTATCTGTCCAAAATACACTTATTTCAAGGCTTTAACTTATATAAATCTATATTAGTTATTAAAATTTAAATTTGTCCATAACTATTTTTAGTATTTATATTATTTTATGCAATTATTTATAAAATATGACTTTTTAAATCAATACATTTCTTTTTATGTCTTGGTTTGTTTAGTATAATAATATTTATAGATGATTTTAAGGGGAAAAAATCAAAAATGGCAGAAAAGAAAAATGAAATAATAAGAAAAGCCAAAAAAGAAATAAATAAAATAAAAAACAAAACATTTTAATCCAAAAATCACAGTTTTTTCACAATTTTTCCATACTAATATTGTATAAAACAATATAATATGTTATTATTCTGTATATAATAATATAAATGAATAAAAGGAGGAAAAAAGTATGACTATTGGAGTTATCATAGCAATTATCGTAGCTGTAATCATAATTGCAGTAATTGCAATGTACAACAGTTTAGTTCAAGCTAGAATCAAAGTAGATAATGCTTGGAGTCAAATTGATGTTCAATTACAAAGAAGATTTGATTTAATACCAAATTTTGTTGAAACAGTAAAAGGATATATGACACATGAAAAAGAAACTTTTGAAAAAATCACTGATTTAAGAAATTCTTGGGCTGAAACTCAAGATATTCATAAAAAAGCTGATTTAGATAATCAATTATCAAATACTTTAAAAACAATTATGGCTGTTGCTGAAAATTATCCAGATTTAAAAGCAAACCAAAATTTCTCTGAGTTATCTGAAGAATTAAGAAATACTGAAAATAAAATTTCTTTTTCAAGACAATTCTATAATGATACAGTAACAATGTATAATACAAAATTAGAAGTATTTCCTTCTAACATTATTGCAAGTATTTTCAAATTCAAACAACGTGATTTATTCACAGTAGAAAGTAACGAAGCTAGAAAAAATGTAAAGGTAAGTTTCTAAGAGGGATTAAGGGACGGTCCTTAAAATCCCTGTTTTTAGGGATTTAGGGACGGACCTTCCAAAAGGACATTCTTTACTTAATTTAAGAATGTCTTTTTTAAATTATAAAATTATAAAAAGGAGATTTTCACAAAATGTTTCAAAATATTAGAAAAAATAAAATAGAGTCAGGAATTATTGTTGCAATTTTTATAATTGTACTTACATTAATAGTTTATTATATATGTCATGCATTACGATTAGGAACTTTATCAATTGTTATTGCATTAATATTTTCAATTGCAACAGCTTGGGGTTCATACTATTATAGTGATAAAATTGTATTATCACTAAATAGAGCAAGACCTGCAACTAAAGAAGAAGATTTAAAATTAGTAAATATCTTAGATGCATTAATGGTAAGTTCTGGATTAAAAGCAAAACCTAGGTTATATGTTGTAGATGACCCTCAACCAAATGCATTTGCTACTGGAAGAAATCCTGAGCATTCTGTAGTTTGTGTAACAACTGGTCTTTTGGAAAAATTAGACTATTATGAACTTGAAGGAGTAATTGCACATGAATTAAGTCATATAAAAAATTATGATATACTTTTAAGTTGTGTAGTTTCTGTTATGGTAGGATTTATAGTAATGCTTGCAGATTTATTTTCTAGATTCCTTTTCTGGGGAGGTATTGGAGATAGAGATAGTGATAACAAAGGAAATGGAATTTTAATGTTAATAGGTTTAATATTTTTAATATTATCACCTATATTTGGCTCATTAATGCAACTTGCCCTATCAAGGAAAAGAGAATTCTTAGCAGATAGCACAGCTGTAGAATTTACAAGAAATCCTGATGGTTTAATATCTGCATTGCAAAAATTAGATGCTGATGAAAATCAATTAAAAACTGCTAATAGTGCAACTGCTAATATGTATATTGTTAACCCATTTAAAAAGAATACAAAAGAAGGAAAGAAAAAATCTTCTAGCATTTGGTCTACACACCCAAGCATAGAAGACAGAATCGAAGCTTTAAGAAATTTGAGATAGTAAACTTACTTGACTTTAACAATTATCTTTCAATTTATAACATTTTGAACAAAAAATAATATATTATATTATTTTTAATACTTATTTTAAAAATGTAACTATAATCCAAATATTCTATTTGCATTCTCATATGTCATATTTGCCACTTGTTCTAGTGGCATTTTTTTAACATCTGCTATTTTTTGAGCAACATATCTTACATTACTGGAATCATTCCTTCTTCCCCTAAATGGTTCTGGTGAAAGATATGGGCTATCTGTTTCTATTAGTATTTTTTCATTTGGTAGCACTTCAATTATTTCATTTGCATTTTTTGAATTTTTAAAAGTTATTGGTCCTGCAAAAGAAATATAGAAATCAAGTTTTAAAGCTTCTTTCACAAGCTCTCGATTTAATGGGCAACAATGAAAAACACCTTTTTTCATTACATTGTTTTCTTTTAATATTTGAAGTGTATCCATTACTGCTTCTCTTGTATGTATTACAATTGGTAATCTAAGTTTATTTGCAAGTTTTATTTGTTCTATAAAAGCCTTTTTTTGTAATTCTCGTCTTTCTACATCTTTCTCCCAATAATAATCTAAACCAATTTCTCCTATTGCTACAACTTTTAAATTATTTATCACTAAATCTTCAATTTCACATATATTTTTCCACAATTCTTCTTCAGTTTGTGGAATATCATTAGGAGAAATCCCACATGTTGAATAAATAAAATCATATTTCTTAGATAATTCAATTGATTTTCTAGAACCTTCTAAACTATATCCTGCACTAATTAACCTTACAACACCACTTGCCTTTATTTTTTCTATAACCTCTTCTCTATCTATATCAAACTTTTCATCATCTAGATGTGCATGACTATCAAATAATCTCATCATTTTCTCCTTGCTCAAACATTACAACAGTTGCAATTGCATATTCTTTGCAATGTGATATACTAATATCTATATTAACTTTTTCTTCTCCATTTATATAGACTGATGGTCTTCCTTGCTTACCATTTATTACTTCAATATCTTTCCAATTTATTTGATACTTATCTTCTAACTTTTTAGATATTGCTTTAAATACTGCTTCTTTTGCTGCAAACCTAGCAGCATAATGTTGATATTTCTGTTTTTTCTTACTTTCACAATATTGTATTTCTCTATCTGTATAAATCCTATTTAAAAAACTATTTTCTAACTTTTCTATACTTTGTTTGATTCTTTCAATCTCTATTATGTCTGTACCACAAGTAATTCCCATTTTTCTTTTTCCTCTCACATAATTTTCTATTGTATAGGAAAAAGTTGCTTTCATCTTTGCCAAATTTAAGTTTTTCCATATACAAAAGGTTAACTTTCTTATTGATTAGATAAGACTATAAAATTAAGTATATTGAAAATCAAAGAAACAACCAAAATGACAGCTATAATTATTGTTGACCTTCTATTTTTTTCAATATTTAACTCTTTATATAAAACATCATATTTGCTTTTTACTTCACTATATAATTTTTCCATCTCAAATACTTCTTGTAATTTATGATTTAACAATGTACCTGTTTCGTCTTCTGTAATTTCTTGAACCCATAATTTTTTAGTATATTCTATAAATTTCTTTCTAGTTTTTCTTACATTTTTACCTATTTTAAATTCATTATCTATTTTCTTCAAATAAATTTTCTTGTATAAATTTAAAATATATGTATATAAATATTGATTTTCATATTCTTCAGGTAATATTGTATAATTATTCATATCACTTGTTGAAGCAAATAAAGTCATTCCAAGCTTTGTTAAACCAAGTTTTGCATATTTCCATTTTGAAAATGTTTCTACATTTTCTTCTTTTAGATATTGACTATTATCTGCTGGTAAAATATTTGCATATTTATTATAATAATACTGAATGTCTTCAAATTTTGAATTTGGATTCCATGCTTCTTGGTCTACACATACATATGAATAAGTTAAAAATCTTTCTGTATCAATATCTAACTTTAAAGATTCCATTTTTCCACCTGTTATTTTACGTACAAAATCTCTAAAGTTTTCAATTGTATCAAAACTATTTGTTTGCATAGTTATATTATCATAATTTTCTATATCTGTTAATTCACTATTTATATTTCTAAATTTATAATTAAAATTCAAAATGTTTTCAAACTTCTCATAATCATCTATTGTTGTTTTCATAACAAGAAATGCTATTCCTGTTTTAAAACATATAAGTTCTATTTTCTTAATATTAAAAAATATTCCTGATTTATCTTTTACCTTTGCTTGAATATCTTTTTTCAAACTATATTCAAAAATATTGCATTGATATTTTGCAAGAAGTGCAGCTCTAGTTTCAATTGGTAATTCTTCCAATTGTTTTAACTTATCATTACTAAAACTAAAACTTGAAAATAGGAACTCTCTAGTTTTAGGCAAGAAATATTTATATAATTTAAAATCTTTTTCTTTTTGGAAAATCTTTAAATTCCAGTCTTTATCTCTCAAAAGTTTTAATATATACTTTTGATATTGTTCATCCTTTATAACAAAAGGATGAATAAAATATGTATATTGATAGCTTGTCTTTAGTTCCATTCTTATCACCTTTTCTTTTTGTATTTTTAGTATTATTTTATATTATAATTATTTTTCTTCTATTTTACCATTGGAAAAGAATTAAATTTTAGCTAGGAAAACGAATTTGAAATTTATGAGACGTACTATTTGTACGTTGATTAAATTTCAAATGAAGTTTGACAACGATAAAATTGTAATTATTTTTCAATGGTTACAATTGATTATAATAATTCATATTCAAATCCTTACCATAATGCCATCTTCCAACAAAATCAATTTTTAAATAATCTTCCAAATCATATGTTGGTTCTTGCACTACAGTTCCTTTTTGATCAATACTTCCCCATTTTCCATCTTTTTTAATTCCTGCATATCCATAATCATTTTGTTCTGTTGCATCATCATATATATAATCTACTACAACATTTCCATCTTTATCTACAAATCCAAATTTTCCATCTTTTTTACTTAAAAATAATGTATGACTTGTAAATATATCTGCTGCTTTTTGTGTTTCAAATTTAAAATTGTAATAATTATATTCATCATTTTGTCTTAACTCTAGATATCCTTTTTCTTCATCTATATCTACTAATATTCCAGTTTGTTTTACTTCAAAATTGCTGTCTATTATTGAATTATTAAAGCTTTCATCTTCTCCAACATATAAATCTGCTTTTTCATAATATGAAATATTTTGATATGTAAATCCTACTTTTTCATTTTTTTGTTCATCTATTATTCCATATTTTCCATTTTGCTCAGCTATAAATATTCCTGATTTAGCTTCTTTTAAATCATCATATTGTGCCTCTATTATAACTTCACCTGATAGATTCATTACTCCATATTTTTCACCTTGTACAAAAATCACACCATTTTCTTCATTTTTTAATATTCCTGTAATTTCATCTAATCCATTTAATACTACTTCTGTTCCATCTTTTTTTACAAGTATTTCTTTTCCATCTTTTTGTACCACAAAATAATTTGCTGAATATACATCTTCTACTTGTTCATAATTTGTAGCAAGTACTACTTCATTATTATTACTTACAACTCCATATTTTCCTTCATCATTTACTACTATAAAATTTGATGAGTTATTTTGTCCTAAAGGTTGTATATCTGCATATTGTACAGAAACAATTTCTTTTCCTTCTTGATTTACTAACCCATATTTTCCATCTTTTTGTACTTTAACTACATCTGTTAACCCTTGTAATGAAGTAATTTGGTCATATTGACAAGTTTGTAATTCTCTGCCATCTAAATTAATAAGCCCATATTTTCCATCTTTTTGTACTTTTAAAAGATTTTCTACATAACTTGCTTGTTCATTATTATCAATAACTCCAATTGCTTCTATTTGATCATATTGTGTAAATATTTCTTCATTTTTACTATTTAAAGCTTTTGTACTATATTCTCCTGTTTCATAATTCACATCATATATACATAAAAACACGTCTTTTTTACTATTTGGAACAATTACCATTTCTTCATATGATGGGTCTATAACTGCTGCTCCTGTTTCATCAATTACTCCCCATTTATTATTTTGAAAAGCTGAAAAATAAGTTTTACTAACTATTTTTGTTTGTTCCTCATCTTGTGTTAAAAATCCTCTTATCATGAATATAAACATTATTATAACTATAAATGCAATTATAACTGCAAAAACTTTTTTCATATTTAATTTTGGTTCTTCATATCTTTTTCCTCTGCTCAAAACATCTGCCTCCTTTTCTAGCAACTACAATATATCATAAAATCCTATTTAATACAATAGAAATCTTATAACTAATTATTTAAATTATTTTAAAGATTAGGGGATAGTCCTAAAATCCCTGTTATTAATTTTAAATATAAATAAAATGTTCAAAATAGTATAAAAATTTATGAATTTCGAATGCGAATGAAATCATTTTAGAAAATATTAAATTATCCAATAGGAGAATCTCAAACTCGCTTTGAGAGGTGCCTATTGGGTAATTTTAAATTTTCTTAATGATGTAATGTTAGCCGAGAAATGATATAAATTTTTATACTATTTTGAACTTGAAACCATATATAAAAGAACAGGGATTTTAAGCTCCGTCCCTTAATCCCTCTTTATAAATTTACATACCAATACACTCATATCATCTTTTATTACTCCAAAGTTGTTATCTATTGCTTCATTTAATACTAAATCTGCTATTTTTTGTGTACTATTTGTTTCTATGTCTTCTAATAAGTATTTTAACCATAGTTCTTTGTTTTTATATTCTATATTTGCATCTAGTATTCCATCTGTACACATAAGCAAAATATCTCCTGAATTTAAGTCATAGTCAAATGTCTGTATATTTCCTTTTTCTAATATTCCTGTTGGTAATGAACTTGCTTTTATTATTTGAACTTTTCTATTGTTTTTTATGTATGATGGACATGCTGCACTTTTTATAAATTCTATATTTCCTTTATATAAATCTACAATTGCAATATCAAGTGTTGCAAATATATCTTCATTTTGATTTATTAAACTTGAGTTTATTAAATCTAGTGATATCTTTTTATCAAATCCTGATAATAGTAAATTCTCTAATAGTTTTAATGCTTGTGTACTACTCTTTTTCGCCTTCGTTCCTGTTCCCATTCCATCACTTAATGCCACTAAATATTTTCCATCTTTTAATCTTATATTTAATATACTATCTCCTGAAACTTCACTTTTTGATTTTGTTGCCATACTATTTCCTATTGCCATTTCAAATTTATCAGCTGACAAAAATAAATATCTTGTACCCAAACTTGCTTCATCATTTAATACTATTTTTTCTTTCAACACTTGTGATGCTATTTTTTCAATTATTTCTAATTTTGCTGTTTCTAATATTTCTTTTGCATATACTGTTACAAATATTCTTCCATCTTTGCTAATTAAAATTTCATCTACCTCTATTTCTTTTTGTTTTAAAAGTTCTACTATTTCAAGATTTTCTTTTTGGAAATCTTCTTGTACTGGTTCTTCTATTTCATTTGCCATCTTTTTAATTGCTCTTGAAACTTCTTTTAACTGTTTTCCCATATTCTTTTTGTTTTGTTCAAACTTTTTCCTCCATATAAAGTCTATTTTACTTACTTTATATGAAGTATTTATAATATTAATCATTTGAGAAATACTACTTTCTAAATATCCACTTATATCTTTATCCTCAAAACCTACTATATAACTATTACAATCTGCAAATATTTGTAAAAACGCTTCTCTATCAATCTCTTGTTTATCCAATAAATATTCAAATATCTTTTTAACTATTTCTCCATCTGGTTTTGACAAATCATCATAAAGCATATTGTCTTTATATGAATCTAAATTATTTAATAATTCTGTAACAAATATTTGTCTATTTGCATCTATTTCTTCTTGTTCTTGTCCATCATATGAACTTGCCATTTCTTTAATTACATTTGAAACTTGTGTTAAATTCTCTGCAACTTGTTTGCTTTTTGTTAATGCTCCATTTGGTGTAACTGGTAAAAATTTTGAATTTCCTATAAATTCTTCTAAGTCTATTTGGAAATTTTTTGGCAAAGCAAGTAATCCAATTGATGCAACTAGTATTTCCTTAAAGTGGATTAGTTCCACAGTATATCCATTTGAAACATACGCAAGTAGTACATTTCCTAGTGCAAATCCTATTATTACACCTATCTTTCCTAATCTACTAAATATTCCTGCAACCATTCCTGAAATTGCATATGCTGCAATCATTATTGGTTCTGTACCAGTAATTACTCCTAATGTAACACCTATTGTTACACCTGATGTTGTTCCAACTAAAATTCCATTTTTCCAACCAAGTGCCATAACAAGAAATATACTTAATATATTTCTTAAATTAAATCCAACTATATTAAAATCTTCAAATGCTCCAACTGAAATTGCAAGTAACAAACTTGCTCCCATTAATTCTTCTATTGAAAAAGCCCTTTTTTCTCTAAAGTCTTGTAATACTACAATCGAATTTACAAATATTTTATAAAATACTAATGCAATTATTGAAATTGTAATTCCTGATAATATGTCATATAAAGTAAATCCTGACATTACATATTGAATTATTTGTATAATAATTGTTGATATAAAAATATTTTTTCCAATTTTTATCTTTTCATTTCTTTCATTTTCATTATATCTTGGTTTAAATAAGAATAGTGTAATTACTAAAACTAAAGCTGTTAAAAAGTAATCTAATGCTCCACTTACACCAAATTTTATCCCATTACCAATTAATGATAACACCACTACTCCAAGTGCAGGCACTGGCAAAGAAGATGCAAGACATGCACCTAATATGCTAATACTAAAAATTGAGAAATTTCCACCTAAACTAACTAGTGAAACTAAAAAAGAAACTATGTATATTGCAACATTTTTAATATTAAATATATTTGAAAAAATATTTACTCTATTAATTTTATCTTTCTTTTCCTCATTTAAATTTATTGCATTTCCATCTATATTTTGAAACATCCTTACCACCTCTTTATTTTTGATAAGCTTATTTTACTACTTGTCCTTTGTGGTTTTTGTCTTTTTTGGTAACCTAAATCAAAAAAGTTTTTTACATTTTTATTTATATTTTTTTATTATTTTTGCTTATTGCTTATTATTTTTTTTATTATTCTTTTTTACGTTTTTTATTTTATTACATAATGTCGAAAAAAGCAATACAAATTTTTGACAAAGAAAAAATGATAAGAATAAATTTCATTACTCTTACCATTTTACTTCTTTAAAACTCAATCTGCAAATTATATCTTTTAAAATCTAATGTTTGTCCTAAATTTAGCCTGTCCCTTTTGCACTATTTCATGCAGATTGGGGCCGTCCCCATTACACCCATTGCATCCGTTACACTCTAGTTGCTTTTTAGGACATATCTCTTAATTAAGATTATTCCTGCTACTAGTATTCCTAGTGAACTTAGAGTTAATAATATATATGCTATATAGTTTGTTGCAAGTCCTGTTGGAGGTAATATTGTTACACTTTCTGATACTGAGTCATCTTCTTCTGATGTACTTAAATCACTTGGTACATAGTTTCCTGGTGTTGTTATTAATACTGATCCTCCATTGTTTCTCTTAACTTTTATGATTTCTGCATGATTTTCTAAGAATGTTTCATCATTAATTGACAATAATTTACGTCCTTGTAATGTTGCGACTACGCTTCTCTCACTTTCTTCTCCTATTGGTTTTAATATATTATCTTTTAGTTGCTCTGTTTGAGCTGCCTTTATCGTAGAATCTTTTAGAGTGTCTTTTAATGATGGAGATAACAATCCCTCACTATTTACATTATTTATATCATATATATAATTCGTTTTTTCTTCTGTTGATAATACTTCCCACTCCTCACTAGTTGTAATATTAGCATCAATATAATCTATTAGTAATGAAGGTTGTAATGTAACTAATTCATTTGCATTTTCTCCATGTCCTTTACCAAACATATAGAATTCTTGTGTTTGATAATCTAACTCACTTGCATTAGTTACTTTTAAACCATAGTCTATGTCTAATTCTGCACCTTGCACTAATTCTTGGTCTATTTCAACTTTTACTTGTCCATTGTTTGCAGCTGATGGTGGCACAACTGTAACATTTTGAGCTGTATCTTGTAATACTCCATCTACAAGTTTAGCATTTACTACTACATTACCATTTGTTAATGTAATTCTTACTCTTGATATACTTTTATCTAATTCTAGTATTTGTCTTGCTCTTTCGATTATTCCAAAGTCTATACTATTTAATCTATTTACAAAATATCCATTTGTTA
>CALXXH010000014.1 GCA_944392635.1 uncultured Clostridia bacterium
AAACCAGAATATGAAATAGATGAGTTTATTACTGAACTGACAGGGATTACCAATGAAATGCTAAAAAATGCTCCCCCAATAGATGAAGTTTTACCTAAATTTACTTGTTGAAAATAAATATTCAACTATAGAAAATTTTAAAGAAGTTTGTAAAACAAAAAGCCATACTGGATTCAAAGCAAGGGATATTACTACAACTAACACATAATTTGATGAAGATAATCTTTTTTAGATGGGTATTACCTATCTATTTTTTTGCCAATGCATAGAGATAAATCACGTTGATATTGTTCTCCATTCACAAAATGACAAAATTCTACATACAATATATTAGCTCAAAAAATATGTACAAAAACAACTAATAAACATTCCAAGAAAATATGTATGAAGGGATGATAAAAAATGGAGAAAATAAGAAAAGGAGATATAGTAGGAAGAAAGTCATATGGTAAAGACATATTGTTTTCAGTTAAAAACATAATAAATACTCCAAAAGGAAAACTTGTAATTTTAAGAGGAATAATTGATAGAATTGAAGCTGATAGCTACATTGAAGATTTGGAAAAAATGGATAAAAAATATATAAAAGAAAAGTTAGAATATTTTAATAAAAGAGCAGACAAAAGATTAGCAGAAATGAGAGAATATAAGAAGGAAAAAATATATAAAAATATAAAAGATAAAAGAATAGTAGATAAATTGTTAACGGGGAAGATATTACATTTAGATGGAGATAAGAAGTATAGTGAAAAATCATTTAGATATTATAAAAAATTAGGTTTAAATGTAATTGTAAAAAACATCCCTGAATATAAACAACCTAAGGTTGTTTATCAACTTTTAAAAATATATAGGCCAGATATTTTAGTAATAACAGGACATGATGGAATGATAAAAAAAGGTACAGGTTATTATGATTTATATAATTATAGGAATTCAAGATATTTTATAGAAACAGTAAAAGAAGCAAGAAGATATGATAAAGAAAATGGAAAAAATTTAGTAATATTTGCTGGTGCATGTCAAAGCTATTTTGAAGCAATTATGTCAGCAGGGGCTAATTTTGCATCTTCTCCAGCAAGAATATTGATAGATTTTTTGGATCCACTAATAGTTGCAGAAACTATAGCATTAACAGAAAGGTATAAATATGTGACTATTGATGATATTGCAAGTGAATTAAGAGATGGAAAAAATGGTGTTAGTGGTGTTGGTGCAAATGGAAAAATGATTAAAATCCCACAAATTGATTAGTAAAAATAAACGAACTTAATATTTTTGTAACAAAATTGTAAAATAAGTGTAAAACAGCAACAATAAAAGCTGGAAAACGTTGGAAATAGAGAGTTACATCGATTTTTTGCGAATCTACATTTTTTGACAATTTACCCTATAAATGCTATAATCAAGCCAGTTAGAAGAAGAAGGTGATAGCATGATTTGTCGCACAGACATTGCAAATCTAAAAACAGATATTTTAGAAAAGGTAGGTCAAAAGATAATAGTAAAAGGTTCTTTAGGAAGAAGTAAAGCCTTTGAAAAAGAAGCTACACTAGAAAAAGCATATCCAAATATTTTTGTTGTGAGATATGAAGAAAATAATAGAAATGTTACTTATAGTTATACTGATGTACTAACAAGAACAGTAGAAGTAGATGTATTTGATGGAGATTCATATAGTCCATTAATACCACCAATACAAGATACTAAGAAAAAAAGTGCATATATATAAATTAATGTAGCTATATAGTTAGAAAAATATATTAAATCTTTAGTTGTATAAATTGCAATTAAAGATTTTCTTTTTTTGTCATAAACTTCATTTTTTTACCATATATTTGTTATAAAGAATGAGAAGGAGGTAAAAAGATGGTTGTTGAAACAATAAATGAAAATTTATGTATAAACAAATTAATAAGTTCAAAAAAAGAAATAATTATGGTAGAAGGAGATATGATTGTACCAGATTCTAAGCCTGATGTTTTGAATACAATTTGTACAAGTGGGGTTGTATGTGTATATAAAAAGGAAGTTTTAGATGAGAAAATAAGAATAGATGGAAATATAAATACATATATAATGTATTTAGCAGATAATGAACAAGATAAAGTAAGAGGCTTATCTACTAGCTTAGACTTTGCAGAAACTATACCTGCTCCAAATGTAAATCAAGAAATGGAATGTATGTTAGATGTAAAAATAAAATCTATGGAAAGTAGAGTGATTAATGGAAGAAAAATAGGGATAAAAGCGACTTTAGAAGTAAGCTATAATATCTATTCTAAAGATGAAATGTCAATTGTTAGTGATATTCAAAACTCACAAGATATGCAAATGTTGAAAGAAGAAACATTAGTAAATTCATTAGTAGGTTCTGGGATGACAAAGATTTATGCAAAAGATACAATTCCTGTTAATAATGTAGATAATATAGCAGAAATATTAAAAGTTAATGTTGATATATGTGATAAAGATGTTAAAGTAAGTTATAATAAAATATTAACAAAGGCAGAAGCTCAAGTTAAAGTTATGTATTTGACTGAAGATAATCGAATTGCAACGGCAAATACTAGAATTCCAATTGTTGGATTTATAGATATTCAAGATGTGAATGAAAATAATATATGTGATTTAAATTATGAAATAAAAAATATGATATTAAAATTAAATTCTATTGAAGAACATAGTATGTATGCAGAAATAGAGGTAGAAATATCAGCATTTGCATATGAAGAAAGAAGAATAACTTTTATAAAAGATTTATATAGTCCAGCTGAAAATTTAGAATATAATAAAAAACAAGTAACAACAATGATGTCAAAAAAGAATATGTCTGGTATTATGCAAATTAGAGAAAAAGTAGAAGTAGAAGGACTAGATAATAGAAATATTTTAGATGTGGAAGTAAATCCAATGATTGAAAATGAAAGTAAATTTAGTAATAAAATAATGTATGAAGGTTCAATGGAATTAAAATTTTTCTTATCAAGTTTAGATATGCAAGTAGATGTAAGAAATGTCAAAATACCATTTGAATATACAATGGATGGAGTTGAAGATGGGGAAAATGCAAATGCAATGATGGATATAGAGATTATGAATCAAGATTTCATAATTCAAGAAGGAAATAATGTTACAGCTAATATTGATGCTAAAATGGATTTGCAAACATATAAAACTGCAAAACTAGATGTTATGAATGAAATACAGACAACAGGAGAAAGAGAAGAAGAAGATTATAGTATATTAATGTATATTGTGAAAAAAGATGATACATTGTGGAATATAGCAAAAGAATTTGGAAGTACTGTTGATGATATTGCAAGAGCAAATGGAATTGAAGATGAAAATATGATACAGCCAGGTCAAAAACTATTTATTCCTAAATATGTAAAATCAGGAATTATGACTAATTATGCATAAGATTTATTCTAGACCTAGAATAAGAATTCCTAAAATCTTTTTTCAAGCAAGAAATGAAATGAAAAATAAGAAAGCAAGAAAATTGATTAAAGTATTTCTAGTTGTTATGATAGCTTTTTTAACAGTAAAATTTAGTTTAGATTCAGTTTTGCCAATATTTGATACTTTATGTGAAAATGAAGCTAAATCTATTGCAACAATAGTCTCAAATGAACAAGCAACTAATGTTATGAGGGAACATAGTTATGATGAATTATTTACGATTGAGAAAGATGCAGAAGGAAATATAACTATGATAAAATCAAATGTAGTTCCTATAAATGAGATAATTTCGGATGTGGCAAATAAAATACAAATTGAACTAGATAATAAAGGAAGAGATAATATTGAAATAGCCATGCGGTAGTTTTACAGGATTTAAGTTACTTGCTGGTAGAGGTCCAGGTATAAAAATTACTATTTCATCTATTGGTAATGTAGAAACAGATTTGAGAAGTGAATTTATATCTCAAGGAATAAACCAAACATTGCATAGGGTATATTTACAAGTGGTATGTAAAGTTTCAATTTTAACACCTTTTCATAATATGGAAAGAGAAATTACAAATCAAGTATTGTTGATTGAAAATGTAATAGTAGGGCATATTCCAAGTACTTATTATAACTTAGAAGGCCTAAATAATGGTGATGCAATTGAACTAGTTGAGTAGGTTAGAAAATAATTACAATTTTATCTGTGTTAAATTACATTTAAAACGCAGTTACATACAAAAGTATGAGCCTTTGCCTTTTAAATGTAATTTGCCTTGCTAAAATTTAATTCTTTCCTAACCTAATTACTAAAAAAGATAGTAAAGAATTATCTAGAATAGAATTTAGTGAAATAGCATATACTATTTGGGAGGTTTTAAATAAAATTTTAAGGAGAGATGAGAATGTTAAAAATGATAGAATTGCCATATCCATTAAATGCATTAGAGCCATATTATTCTATGCAAACGTTAGAATTACATTATCAAATATTATATAAGGGATATGTAGATAACACAAATAAGACAGAAGAAGAATTGAAAAAGGCAAGAGAAAAGAATGATTTTTCTAATATAAAATGTTTAGAGAAGAATTTAAGTTTTTTTGGTTCAGGGGTAATACTTCATGAATTGTTTTTTGAAAATATGGGACCTGCAATTCCAACAGAGCCTAATGTTGAGTTGATGCAACAAATAATTAAGGATTTTGGAAGTTATACAGCTTTTAAAAATCAATTTACAGAAGCAAGTAAAGTAGTTGAAGCATCTGGTTGGTGTATTCTTGCATGGATTCCCAAATGGAATAAGTTAGAGATATTACAATGTGAGAAACATCAAAATTTAACTTTATGGGGATGCAAACCACTTTTAGTCTTAGATATGTGGGAACATTCATATTATTTGCAATATCAAACTAAAAGACCTGATTATATTTCAGCTTTTTGGAATATTGTTAATTGGAATGTAGTGAATAATAGGTTTGCAAAAATTTAATATTTAAAACAAATTTGAGAATATGTTATTAGATAATATAAAAACAACCAGTAATATAATAATTACTAGTTGTTTTTTGTATTTTAAAATATATAAATTATCTCTTACTGAATTGTGGAGCTTTTCTAGCTTTTTTAAGACCGTATTTCTTTCTTTCTTTCATACGAGGATCTCTTGTTAAGAATCCGTTTGATTTAAGAGCTGGTCTATATTCGCTATTTGCTTCATTTAAAGCTCTAGCAATACCATGACGGATTGCTCCTGCTTGACCTGTAAATCCTCCACCTTTTACACTAGCGATAACATCATATTTAGATGTTGTGTTAGTAACTGTTAAAGGTTGTCTAACGATAACTTTTAATGTTTCAGGTCCAAAGAATTCATCAATATCTTTTTTATTAATAGTAATTTTTCCAGTACCTTCTACTAATCTAACTCTAGCAATAGAGCTTTTTCTTCTACCTGTACCATAAAAAACAATATTATCTTTTTTTGCCATCTTATTTTACCTCCCATACTTCTGGTTTTTGAGCTTGATTTTCATGTTCTGCTCCAGCATAAACTCTTAACTTTTTAGCCATTTGTCTACCTAAAGAATTATGAGGTAACATTCCTTTGATAGCTAAAGTCATTGCTTTTTCTGGATTTTTTTCAAGCATTACTTTGGCTGGAACTTCTTTCATTCCTCCAATGTATCCTGAATGATGTCTATAAATTTTTTGATTTAATTTGTTTCCTGTTAAAATAACATCTTTACAATTTAAAATAATAACATGATCACCTGTATCAATATTAGGTGTATATGTTGGTTTATGTTTTCCTCTTAATAATTTAGCAGCTTCTGTTGCAACTCTACCTAATGGTTTGTTTGCTGCATCAATTATATACCATTTGCTTTCAACTTCGCCTTTTTTTGCACTATATGTTGTATTATTCATGGTAATACTTACCCTCCTATTTCTTTCTAATAATTAATATAAATGCAATATATTATTTCATTAACCTAAAACTACCGGGGAGAAGTTTTAAATTAAATATCAATATATAATTGCTAGAATATTATATTATAAGAAAGCTAGAATGTCAAGGCTTATGTGGGATTTTTTTCAAAAACTTGACAAATTTTCTATTTATGTTATATACTAGTCATGTTACAAAAACAGGATGTATATATTATTTAATAAGGAGTAATATGAAAATGAAAAGTAAAAAAGGAATAAAAAACATACTAATTGTAACAGCTATGGTACTTGCTAGTTTGTTTTTTATAAATATGAGTTTAGCTGCAAATACAGCAAAAGTAACAGTAGAAACAGCTAACCTTAGAGAAACACCAGATGAAAACAGTAAGATATTAGAACAACTTTCTTTAAATAAAGAAGTAGAAATTGTGGAGAAAGAAGGAGATTGGTATAAAGTAACAGTAGATAATATAACAGGATATTTAAGACAAGACTTAATTGCTGTTACAGAAGAAGTAAATACTACTCAAGATGAAAATAATATAACATCAACACAAGAAGAGCAAAATGTGGATAATGCAGATGCAGAATCACAAGAAAATGAACAAACAGAAGATGAAATAGAATTAGGGAAAAATATTATTGAACAAAATGTTAAATTAAGAATAGTTCCTGTTATTAATGCAACAGAAACAATTGAAGTGAAAAAAGATGAAGAAGTTAATGTAACAGAAATCATAAATGGTTGGGTATGTGTTGAAGCACAAAATACCAAAGGATGGATTAGAAAAGAAAATATTCTAACAAAAGCTGAGCAAGAAAAACAAGAACAAGAAAGATTAGCACAAGAAGCAGCTGCAAAACAAGCAGAAGAACAAGCAAAGGCTGCAGCAAATGCTAGTAAAACAATGTATGTAAAAGAAGCTACAGTTAATGTTAGAAAAGAAGCAAATACATCGTCTGAAATTGTAACAAGTTTGCAAATGAATACAGCGGTAGTTGTAGAAACAGAAGATGCAGGATGGAGTAAAGTAAAAGTAAATGGAGTAAGTGGTTATATAGCAACTAATTTACTATCATCTACTAAACAAGAAACATCAAGATCAGCATCAGTTAGAAAATCTACAGATACACAAGTTCAAGAGCAAACAACAGCAAATGAAAGTGCAACATCATCAGGAAATGGTGCAGCAGTAGTTGCAAAAGCTAAATCATTTATAGGTTCTAAATATGTTTATGGTGGTTCATCACCAAGTACAGGATTTGACTGTTCAGGATTTACTTCATACATATATAAACAATTTGGAGTAAGTTTAAATAGAACAGCAGCAGGTCAATATAGTAATGGAACAGCAGTTTCAAGAGCAAATTTACAACCAGGAGATTTAGTTATGTTTGGAAAATCTGGAATAAACCATGTTGCAATTTATGCAGGTGGAGGAATGATTGTACATGCAGCAAATTCATCAAGAGGAGTTACAACAGATACAATTAATTCTGGATATTACAATAATAATTATGTAGGGGCAAGAAGAATCTTTTAAGCAATTAAAAAGGAGAGAGTACTATTTGAAAGAAAGACCGGCTTTAATTGCAGTTATAGGATATATGATAGGTATATTATGGGGGTTATACTTTAATTTTAGTATAGCCCTTTTATATATTTTTATAGCTGTAATTTATTTAGTAATTAGAATATGTAAAATAGATAAAAAAGATTTAAAAGTAACTCAAAAAGAAGTACTTGAAGTAAAGTCAAAATTAAATATTTTATCAATAACAAGATATTTTAGATATTTAAAATTATTTCTTAATCGAAAATCAATTTGTTTAATCATTATATTTTCTATTATTTCAAATTTAATCGTTAGTTTTCAAAATAATTATTATAATAATTTATATAAAGATGGAGAAAAACTTCAATTTACAGCAATTGTTGTTGGAAATAAGGAGGAAAAGGAGTTTAAAGACACATATGATATAAAAGTTGTAAGTGAAGGAAAATATGAAAATACCAAATTAATTTTAAATATAAAGAAAAATAAAAATGTGAATTTAGAATATGGAGATAAAATAGAAGTAAATGGAGAATTCATAGAACCATCAACTAGAAGAAATTATAATGGGTTTGATTATAAAGCTTATTTAAAATCATTGAAGATATATGGCAGTCTAAAGGTAGATAATGTAAAAGTTATTTCAAAAAATAATGGGAATAAATTATTAACATTTGCAAATGAAATAAATTTAAAAATAAAAGAAAATATTAGTAAATTAATGCAAGATAAGTATAGTAGTATTTTTACAGGTTTAATATTAGGAGATACAAGTAATATTGAAGAAGATATACAAGATGATTTTAAAATAGCTAATATCTCTCATGTTTTAGCAATTTCAGGTATGCATATTACTTATATAGTGATTGGAATAGAAATGATGTTAAAAAAATTAATTGGTAAAGCTAAAACAAGAATTATAACTGTTGTAGTTTTAATATTCTATATGTTTATAACAGGTTTCTCTCCTTCTGTTGTAAGAGCAAGTATTATGGGAATATTTTTACTAGTTTCTAAGTTAATACATAGAAAAAATGATATATGGACTTCAATTAGTTTATCATTACTTATTTTACTTGTATATAATCCTTTTTTAATATCAAATGTAGGATTGCAATTATCATATTTAGGTACAATTGGAATTGTATGTTTTAATAAGAATGTATATAGTTTTCTAAGAAAAATTAAGATTAGAAATAAGAAGTTAAGATATAAAATAAATAGAAAACTAATATTGTTTGTAGATAAGATTAAGGAAATTTTATCAGTTACACTTTCTGCTCAAATTGTAATTTTACCAATCATGCTATTTAATTTTAATGTCTTAGGAATTTACTTTTTTATATCAAATATTTTAGTTAGTTTAATTATTGGTCCAGTTATAATAATAGGATTTGTTTGTACTTTGATTTCTTTTTTATCAATAAAACTTGCAAAGCTACTTGCAATTTTTATGGAATTAGGCATTAGGTTTTTAGTAGATATAGCTGAAATTAGTCATTTGCCATTTTCTAAAATTTATATTCCAACACCTAAGGTTTGGTACATTATACTATATTACATTTTAATAATTATAATCAATAAAATATATGTATCATTTAATTCAAAGAATCCAAGTTTTACTGATATAAGGATAAAAAATTTAATAGCACTTTATAAATATAAATTTAATCAAAATAGGAAAAAGATTTCAAAAATTATTATAACCATTTCATGTATTCTAATATTATTTTCTGTATTTAATATATTTCCAAGAAATTTAAAAGTTCATTTTTTAGATGTTGGACAAGGAGATTGTACATTTATTGTTACACCTGATAATAAAACCATTTTAATTGATGGAGGAGGAAGTAATTCTAATGAATATGATGTGGGGGAAAGTACATTATTGCCATATATTTTAGATAGGGGTTATACAAAATTAGATTATATATTTATATCTCATTTTGACCAAGACCATGTAGGTGGGATTTTTACTATTTTAGAAGAATTGAAAGTTGGACAAGTATATATATCAAAACAAAATGAGGATTCGGCTAATTATCAAAGATTTTTAGAGATTATAGAGGAAAAGAAAATTTGCGTAAAGGTATTAAAGCAGGGGAATAGTTTAAAAATCGGGAAAGATTTGTATTTTGATATTTTGTGGCCAATTGAAGAACTTATACAAGAAAATATTTTAAATAATAATGCGATGGTTATGAAACTTAGATTTGAAAAGTTTTCTATGCTTTTTACAGGTGATATAGAGGAAATTGCTGAAAAGAAAATATTAGAAGTTTATGGAAAAAAAGCAAGTTCTATTTTAAAGGCAGATGTTTTAAAGGTTGCACATCATGGGTCTAAGACATCTACAATTCAAGAGTTTTTAGAAAGTGTAAATCCAAGGATTTGTTTAATTGGAGTAGGAAAAAATAATATGTTTGGTCATCCAGCAAATGAGGTAATTGAAAGGCTTAGTGGAAGCAAAATATATAGGACTGATGAAAATGGTGAGATTATTCTAGAAATTAATAAAAATGGGGGAGTTAGAATAAGGACTATTTTAACAAAAAATTAAGCTAATTTGATATAAAATTTAAGTTGTAAAAAGTATTATGAATATTTCAAAAAAATGCAACTAAAAATAGTTGCACTTTTTGAAAAAAGGAGGTATAATATATGAGTAAAAAAGAAAAACTAATAAATAGATTAAAAACTAAACCAAAAGATTTTACATATAATGAAGCAAAGACTTTATTAGAAGCAGTTGGATTTGTTGAAAGTAACAAAGGAAGGACATCGGGTTCTAGAGTTGTGTTTATAGAATATAAAAGTGGATTAAAAGTTGAATTACATAAACCACATCCCAAAAATATATTAAAAAGATACCAATTAGATATTTTAATAGAAAATTTAAAGAAATTAGAGGTGATATAGAATGAAAAATGTTATGAAATATAAAGGGTATTATGCAAGAATTGAATATAGTGATGAAGATGAATGCTTTTGTGGACAAATAGAGGGATTAAAAAATGATTCAATTTCATTTGAAGGTCAAACAGTAAAAGAGTTAAAAAAAGATTTTAAAGATGCAATAGACCATTATTTAGAAGCTTGCAAGGAATGGAATATGAAACCAGAAAAACAATGCAAAGGTTCTTTAAATGTAAGATTAGGGACAGAACTTCATAATGAAGTAAGATTAAAATCAGCAGAAAAAAATATTTCGATTAATGAATTTATAAAACAAGCTGTTAGCAGTTACTTAAAAACTTGTTAAATTGTATAAATTTGATAATTCTGTAAATACTAGTAAAAACAAATAAAAAAGTATTTATGGAGGAATTGAATATGAATAAAATGATTACAGGTTTAGTATGTACATTACTAATATTAGGTGCAATAATAACGGCAGTTGTAATATCAAGACCAGATGAAGAAAATGAACAACAAGCAAAGGTAGAAACAAATGTAGCTGATGAAAATATTTTAGATGAATGTACAGATGAGTATGAAGAATTGCAAGAGGGGGAAATGTTAGAAACAGATTCTCAAGAGGAGAAAATATCTCCAAACTGTTCTTTTACTATTAGAACATATTATAAAGGATGTGGACATATTACAAGCCAGTATAATAATATACCAGAAGAATTAGTTAATAAAACAGAAAAGGAGCTAAAAGAAATATATCCTGAATATATGGTAGAAACTTTTAAAAGTAATGAAGTAGTTGTATATATAGAAAAAGAAGGAGAATGTGGGGAACATTATTTAGTTAAAGATTTGAATGGAACAGTTGTTATATATGAAAGACTGGATGATGGAACTCAAAGACTGTTAGAGGAAACAAGTATTTCAACTGATTATTTACCTGAAACTGATAAAATACAAATGCAAGAAGGAATAGAGGTAAATCGGTAAGCAAGAATTAAATCAATTGATAGAGGACTATGAGTAAAATATAACAAGAAAGAAGATTTCCTGTAGATTGGGAAATCTTCTTTCTTTCATATTATTTATGTTTCTTTTCTTTCTTATCAACTGTAACTTCCTTTTTTAAATCTTGTTTATCAATAAATCCCTTTTGATAAACATCTCGTATATACATAAGTAAAGAAAGAATAGTTGCAATTAAAGCCAAACTATATAAAGCCAAATCTAAGTCTTGCCAAAAGCCTTCTAAATTAAATTGTTTAGCAATTAAAGAAGAAACAATTGCTATATAAAATAGAACAGTTGCAAGTTTTCCATACCATTTACTATAAACTACAACATCTTTTCCATAAAGGAAAGATGCTCCACATATCATGATGAATTCTTTTAATAGTACAATAATTAATATCCAAATAGGGATAATATCTGTAATTGCAAGTGAGCCTAGTGTTGTAATTTGTGTTAATTTATCTGCCAATGGATCCATTAATTTTCCAAAATTTGATACGAAGTTAAATTTTCTTGCAATAAATCCATCAGCAATATCGGTTAGCCCTGATATTGTAAAAAATACAAATGCTAAAATATAATTGCCTGTAAATATATAAAATATTATAAATGGTATCAGTAAAAATCTAATTATAGTTAATATATTTGGTACATTCTTAAACATATCTTACTCCATTTTATTTTTATAAATTTTCTCATTTTACTTGAAATTTTAGTTTATCTTTTTCAAAGTCAACATATACAGTTTGACCATCTAATAATTCACCTTTTAGAATCATTTCAGATAATTCATCTTCTAAATATCTTTGAATAGCACGTCTTAGAGGTCTTGCACCAAATTTGATGTCAGTACCTTTTTCTAATAAATAATTTTTAGCATCATTAGAAATTTCAATATTAATATCTTTATCTTTTAAAGCTTTAACTGTATTTTGTAACATTAAATCAACAATTTGTAATAATTGTTCTTTTGTTAGAGAATCAAATGCTACAATTTCATCAACTCTGTTTAAAAATTCAGGTCTAAATACATCTTTTAAGCTATCTATTATTTTATTTTTGTTAGTTGTTTGTCCTCCAAATCCAATTGAATTATTATTTAAATTTGAACCAGCATTTGATGTCATTATGATAATTGTATTTGAAAAACTAACAGAATTTCCTTGACTATCAGTCAATTTTCCATCATCTAATACTTGTAATAAAATATTAAATACATCTGGATGTGCTTTTTCAATCTCATCTAAAAGAATTATTGAATAAGGTTTTCTTTTTACTTTATCAGTTAATTGACCTGCATCATCATATCCTACATATCCTGGAGGTGCACCTATTAATTTAGATGTAGAGTGACTTTCCATATATTCAGACATATCTATTCTAATAATAGAATCCTCATTTCCAAACATTTCATAGGCTAAGCTTTTTGCAAGTTCTGTTTTACCAACACCAGTTGGACCAACAAATATAAATGAAGGTGGTCTTTTAGTTGTTTGAAGTCCTGCACGATTTCTTCTAATTGCTCTTGCAACACTACTTACAGCTTCATCTTGACCAATAATTCTTTTATGAAGATTTGTTTCTAAATTTAATAATTTTTGTGTTTCAGCTTCTGTTATTTTCTTAACTGGTATTTTTGTCCAGCTTTCAATAACATTTGCAATATCTTGAATTGTAAGTTGTTTTAATTTCATTTTGCTATTTAATTTATCAATTTGTTCAATTAATTGACATTCACGAGTCTTTAAGTCAGCTGCTCTTTGATAATCTTCTGTTGAATCAGCAGCTACAACTTCTTCTTTTTCAGCTTGAACTTGTGCTAATTCTTGTTTTAGCATTTCTAATTTATATAATTCCTTATTTTCTAAGTTAATTCTAGAACAAGCTTCATCTAAAATATCAATTGCTTTGTCTGGTAAAAATCTATCATGAATATATTTTTCAGACATTATAACAGCTTGGCGAATAACATCAGAAGATATTTTTACCTTATGATATTCTTCATAATATTTCTTAATTCCTTCCAAAATTCCAATTGAATCATCAATAGAAGGTTCTTCAACTAAAACTTGTTGAAATCTTCTTTCTAAAGCTGAATCTTTTTCAATATATTTTCTATATTCTTTTAGAGTTGTAGTACCAATTAATTGAATTTCTCCATTTGATAAGGCTGGTTTTAAGATATTTGCCGCATTCATAGAATGTTCACCATCACCTGCACCAATAATATTATGGATTTCATCAATAACTAAAATTATATTTCCATATTCTTTACATTCATCAATTATTCCCTTCATACGAGATTCAAATTGTCCTCTAAATTGTGTACCTGCAATTACAGCTGTCATATCTAATAAATATACTTCTTTATTTAAAAGTTTAGCTGGTACATTTTGATTTGCAATTTTAATTGCTAATCCTTGTGCAATAGCAGTTTTACCTACACCAGGTTCACCGATTAAACAAGGGTTATTTTTAGAACGTCTATTTAAAATTTGAACAATTCTTTGTATTTCTTTATCACGTCCTACAACTATATCTAATTCATTATTTTTTGCTTTATTTGTTAGATTAGTTCCATAAGTATCTAAGAATTTCTTTTTCTTATTTTGTTTTGTATTTTTCTTTTTTTCTACTTTTACTTTTTTTCTTCCATTACTTGGTTCTTCTTGGTCATCTTTTTTATTTCCCATAAAGTTAGAAAAAATTGAACCAAGTGGAATTGCAGCTCCTGAAATTTTAGATTCACCTTCATCACTTTTATTATTTGGGTCTATTGTATTAAAAGTGATAGCCCCTTCAAGATTTTCTATATCTTCTAAATTAAGATTTTCAGCTAAATCCTTGAATATACTTTCAAATTGCTCTGTCATATCGCTTAAATTAACTTTATCATTTGCTAATATGGAATTTTGCTTTGCAAGTACTTCATTAGGATTAATACCTTTTTTCTTTGCACAGTCATAGCAGTAACCTTCCATAGATTCTTTGCCATTTTCTATTTTTTTATAAAAAAGTATTGCTGGGTTTTTATTACATTCTGAACATAACATACTTTTAATTCCTCATTTCTATTTAAATTTAATCTATAATATCATACCTCAAAAACCGGAAATAGTCAATAAAAAATGCTATTTTATTTGTGAAAATTAATAAAATTTTAATGTTTATATCAAGCATTTTTGAAGTTTGAAAAAAGCAAAAAATTCATTTACAAAATTTATTATAAATGCTATAATTAAAAAGGGAAAGGAAGATAAAATATGAATGTAACATTACCAGAGAAAAATGCGATAAAAAAGAGACAATTGATAATATATGTATCAATAATGCTTGTGTGTATAATTTGTGTTATAGTTGCTTTTTATGTCCAGTTTTATGCAAGAATAGATATTGGTAGATTAGTTGGAATAGCAAAGGAAAAAGAATTTGGAGAAAAAACAGAAGAGCAGGCAGAAATTTTAGAAAATGAATTTGAAACTATTTTCACAAATAGTTTAACAAATCCTGATGGACAAGGTGAGAATAAGAAAAAGGATGAAAGCAGAGATTTGGTATATACTGAAGTGCAAAAAAAAGAAAGTAAGTTAAATAGTTATGATGTTGAAGTGTATATTCCTAAAATTAATATAGATAGTCCAGTAATAGATGAATATAATAAGGACATAGATGCTTTTATTCAAAAAACAAATGAAGTATTAGAAAGTGAGAATAAAAATATAATTTATACAGTTGAATATGTTGCAAATATTCAAGAAGATATATTATCTTTGATGATTAGATCAAATCTAAAAGAAGGTACAAGTGCTCAAAGGGTTATTGTTGAAACATATAATTATGATTTAAGGAATAATAAAGAAATATCTTTAGAAGAAGTTTTGGATATAGAGTATGTTGATAAGAGCTTAGTACAAGATAAAATAAATGAAAAGATAGAAACAGAACAAAGACAAGTAGAAGATTTAAAAGCATTAGGCTATAATATTTATAGCAGAAATACTTCAAGTGATGAATATAAAATAGAAAACTCAAAAATATTTTATTTAACTGATAATGTATTATATATCATATATCCATATGGAAATGAGAATTATACAAGTGAGATGGATTTAGTTGTAATATAATATGAAACCAAAAGAAAACAGTACTTTTTGTACTGCTTTCTTTTTTGAAAATAAAAGGGGATGTTTTTAATTTCAAATCAGTATTACTT
>CALXXH010000015.1 GCA_944392635.1 uncultured Clostridia bacterium
CAAATTCAATATTTGGATATTCTATTTCATAAATTAAACTATCAACATATAGTCCTGTTCCTCCAACTATTATTGGAATTTTACCTTTTTCAATAATTTCTTTTATTGCTTTTTTAGCATCTATTTTATAATCTGCAACACTATATCTTTCTTCTGGTGAAATAAAATCTAGTAAATAATGTTTTATTCCTTGCATTTCTTCAGCTGTTGGTTTTGCTGTTCCTATATTCATCTCTTTATATATCTGCATAGAATCAGCAGAAACTATCTCACCATCAATTTTCTTTGCAAGTTCAATTGATAAAGCTGTTTTTCCAGATGCTGTTGGTCCACAAATTACTATTACTTTATCCTTCATGTCTTTATTTAGGATGTTTCCATTGGGACATTTTTGTCCATTTTAGAATACATCTTTTCTCCCTTCTGTTTTTCATATTAATTTAAAATCTATTAATTGGTTTCTAATCCATGTTGAATATTTACTATTCCTTGTTGTGTATCTTTCATATATCCACATTCAAATATTAAACATATTATTAATATTGCTATCCATAATATTAGTCTATTTCTAATTTGATTTTTTTCTAAATCTCCATTTTTTGCTTTTTCTAATATTTTTGCTATTTGTGGCAGGATTATAATTCCATTAATTCCTGTAAAGATTGAAACTAATACATTTCGTATTGTATCAGTTTCCCCTTGATGCTGATATTGTATATTTTTTGCAGATATATTAAATGTAATTAATGTTATTATAAATAATACTAATATTCCTACTATTACAAATACTATTTTTGAGCTTTTTTCCATTTCTCCAAGACTTTTCCATGTCCATGCAATATTTATAAAATATATTATCAATGCGATAATGATTATAAATGCCATTTTTTCATTCCTACTTTCTAGCAAATTTTCTTTCTATGTCATATTTCGTCATTTTGATTACAGTTGGTCTTCCATGTGGACAAGTAAATGGATTTGGTAATTGTAATAATTTATCCATTAAACTTTCTACTTCTTCTTTTGTTAATGCCATATTTGCTTTTACTGCTGCTTTACATGCAACTGTTGCAATAAATTTTTCTTCTTTTTCTTGTTTTGCTGTTCTTGCAACTGTATTTATTTCATCTAGTGTTTCTAAGAATAATTCTTTTGTATCTAAGTCAATACATACAGTTGGCACTCCTGTTAGTTTTATAGTGTTTTCTCCAAATTCTTCTAAGCTAAATCCTGCTTGTTCAAACATTTTCATATTTTCTTTTGCTATATCCATTTCTTTATGTGTTAATGTTATTACATCTGGTAATAGTAGCATTTGAGAATCTTTGTTAATATCACTATAATAGTTTTTCTTTACTTTTTCATACATAATTCTTTCATGTGCTGCATGTTGGTCTAGTATGTACATTTCGTTTCCTATTTCTAATATTATATATGTTTTGAATACTATTCCTACAAATTTATATGTTGGCTTTTTAAATTCTTCTGTTTCTTCAAACATTGAAACATTGTCTTTTACTATATCTATTGCACTAACTTTTGCTTCATTTTTTGCTTTTTCATTTTCTTCTTTTTGTTCTTGTGTGATTGGTTTTCTTCCAAACATTTTTGCATACATTTCATTAAAATCATCTGTTACAACTTGTGGATTATTGTTCAATTCTTGCATTTTTTCTTTGATTTCAGTAAATTCTTTTTGCACTTCTTCATCTTGTATTCCTTCAATTGCTTTGTGTGCATCTTCTACTGGTTGTTTTTCTTCTTCATTATTTTGTTCAGTGTTTTCTTCTACTTGTTCCTCACTATTCTTTACATCATCTTTTATTTCATCTGTATTTTCTTGAATAATCTCATCTGTTTTTTCTTCTTGTTTTTCTTTGTCTTCTTCTATTTTATCATTTTTCTCAATAAGCTTATATTCTGCACTTTCCTCTTTTAATGTTGCTGGTACTATATTTTTTTGCTGTAATTCTTTTTCTATATTTTCTTTCATCTTTTTTAATTGCTCTAATACATCAGTTGTATCTAAAGGTTTACTTTCATAAGTAAATTTATTTTCTTGTTTTTCATTTTCAGCATCTAGCTTATTTTCTTCATTTTTACTCTTATATACATCTTCTAATATATTTGTCTTTATTTTACTTTCTTCGTCTGTATATTCTTCAATTTGTTTTTCATTTTGTTTTCTAAAAGAAAATAATCCTCCACTTTGTCCATTTTCTTTTTTAGATTCTCTTAAATTTTTTAATCTTTCATCAAAACTTAATGCCCTTTTATTTATTGCTGTACTTATTTCTTCATTTTTAGATTGGTCTGCAACTAATTCTCCTTTTAATAAAGTATCTTTTATTGCATGATAAATTGCTTGAAATACTTTGTTTTCTTCTTCAAATCTAACTTCTAGTTTTGCTGGGTGTACATTTACATCCACTTTTGCTGGATTCATTTCAATATTTAGAACTACAAATCCAAATTTTCCAATTGGAATTATTCCTTTATAGCTTTGTTCTGTTGCAGCTGTTAATGTTTTATCTTTTATATATCTTTTATTTACAAAGAATAATTGGTTTGAACGGTTAGACCTTGCAATTTCTGGTTTTCCAATTACTCCTGTTACATGTATATCTTCATATTTATAGTCTACATCTAGTATTGCATTTGCAACATCTTTTCCATAAATGCTATATACTACACTTTTTAAATCTCCATTTCCATTTGTTTGTATTACTGTTTTTCCTGTATTTATCAATTTTATTGATATATTTGGATTTACTAGTGCAATTCTTGTAATCGCATCTTCTATATATCCTGCTTCTGTATAGTCTTTTTTCAAAAATTTATATCTTACAGGTGTATTGAAAAATAGGTTTCTAACAGTAATTGATGTTCCTACTTGACATGCTGTTTCTTCCTTTTCTAATACATCTCCTGCTTGTACAACTATTTTATATCCTACATCTTGATCTTTTGTTTTTGATACCAATTCTACATTTGCTATAGCTGCAATACTTGCTAAAGCTTCACCTCTAAACCCCATAGATGTTACAGTATTTAAATCATCTGCTGACCTAATTTTACTTGTTGCATGTCTTTCAAATGCTATTTCTAAGTCATCTTGTGCTATTCCTTTTCCATTATCAGTTACTTTTATATATGATATTCCTCCATTCTTTATTTCTACTGTTATATTTGTTGCTCCTGCATCTATTGAGTTTTCTACCATTTCTTTTATAACTGATGCTGGTCTTTCAATTACTTCTCCTGCTGCTATTTTATTTATTGTTAATTCATCTAGTAATACTATATTTCCCATTTATATTCCTCCAAATTATTTCTTTACCCAATTTGATTCATATTATATCATTAGTTTTTTTATTTTTGTATAGTTTTTTAGAAAAAAATCAATTTTTCATCAAAGTTGCTCAATCTCAAAAGGACATTCCAATTTTTGGAGTGTCCTTTATTATTTCTATCCTTTATCTTTCTTTTCTTCTTCTTTTTTATTTAATAAATTTTTCTCAAATTTTGCTGTTAAGCCTACCATTGTTAATAAATAAACTGCCAGTACCATAGGAATTGTTAATCTTCCAAATGGAATTCTTGTAATTGCAATTAAACTAATCAATGTTGCTTGTGTTACTATGTTCATTCCTATTGTTTTTAAGATAATTTTCATACTTCCTAGTTTATGATATCTTACTGCCATATATGCTAAGATGATTACTGTTGCTATTGCAAATGGTAATACATATGGCATTATTATATCTCTTGCTCTTGTATGTGGAATATTTTCTATTTCTATTGTATCTGCTGATAACTCTGTTCCATATTTTTCATTTATTTTTGTTATTAAATTTGCTTTTTCTTCATCTGTTATTTCTGTTGCAGTTATACTTACTGTATCTTCAAATACTTCTACTTTTTGTATTATTACTTGTTTTCCTTGCATTACTTCATCTGTTATTTCTTTTATATCATTTATTTCAAAATTTTGTTGTAAGTATAATTCTACTTTTTGTGATTTTTCATATTTTAAATCAAAGTTAAATCCTTTTGTAGCAATTACTATTATTCCTGCAATTATGATTAATAGTATTATTGCACTTAATATTTTTGTTTTTTTACTCATATCTTTCATCTTTAATCTCTTTCCTTTCTCTTATCAATTCAGTTGGAAAAGAATTAAATTTTGGCAAGGAAAACAAGTTTGAAATTTATAAAGCGTACTACTGTACGTTGATTAAATTTCAAATGAAGTTTGACGCAGCCAAAATTGTAATTATTTTTCAACTTCTTCTTTTAGTTTTTTGCCTTTAACTTTAATAGATTATTTGTAATTATGACATTATATGCTGCAATTAATGCTATTCCCCATATCATAACCATTCCAAAACTACTAATAGGAACCCATTGTATAAAGCAGAATGCAACTACCATTATTATTACTGGTATTATTCTTATAAAGAATTCTTTGTATGTTTCTTTGTTAGCATTTTTTACTTCTTCTTTTTTCAAGTCTTTTCTATTTTCTTTTAATTTATTTAAAAATTTATTTACAAAAATATAATTTAATATTAATACTATTGCAATTCCAAATATACCTTCAATTGATAATACAACATTTGCATATCTAATTACTAATAAGAATATTGATGCTAAACCAATATAGCTAATTGCTCCTAATATTCCCAAAGTTCTATATCTAATTATTAGTATTATTAGAGCAAGTGCTGCAATTCCTATCATTATATATTGTGCCATTTGTAATTCATTTTGTGTTATATCTGCTTTTATATATTCATTTGTATCTACATCATATTTTATTGGCATATTTCCAGTATCTAATACAACTGCCATATTATTTGCTTGATTTACATAGTCATTTAATGTGTCTGTATCTGTTGAACTACTTCCTATTGATAATTGTAATTTTCCTGTTCTTAATGGTTCATCAAAACTTGTTGTCATTATTTCTTCATCATCGATTTTCATTGTTATTGTTTTTTCTGTACTTTCTTCAGTTGTTGAATCTTCTGTTGTATTTTCTGTTGTTTCATTTGCTGTAGTGTTTTCAGTTGTTGTATTTGAGTCTTCTGCTACTTTTGTATAATTTGTACTTATTTCTTCTAATTTACTTCTTCCTTCTTTTGTAAATTCAATATTTAAATATACAGCTGTTCCTGCTGAAGTAATAGAACTTGAATTTGAACCATACATTACATTTACAAGTTTTATATCATTATTATCCATCAACACTTCTTGTGTTTCACTGTCTACTATTTCAAATTTTCCTGGTGTTCCTATGTTACTTACAATACTATCTGTATTATCATTTTCTGTAATTTCTACTAATATATCTCCAGTTTCTTCATCTAATTTTATTATGTAATTGTCTACATTTAATTCTTTAAATCTTTCTTCTAATATTTCTTTTGATTTTCTATAATTTTCTACTGTTTTTACCTCATCACTATTATATGGTGTTTCTTCTTTTGTGTAACCGTTTTGAGTTATTTGTTCATCTGTTAAGTTTTCACTATCTGCTACTTCATTTCCTTCTGCATCTTTAACAGTTGTTTTATTTTCATCACTTACTTTTAATCTTATAGTTCTACTACCATCTAAATCCATGGCATATGAATAATCTCTTACTTGATTTTCCATTCTATTTTGTACATGTGTATATATTCCAAAAAAAGCTACCATAGTTATTAATACTATTATTAATGTTATTGTTAATATTTTTATTTTTCTCATTGTTTTTCATTCCTCTTATATTGTATTTAGGTTTTTATTAGGATAGCCTATAACCTATAGAAGTTTTGTCCCATTTATTACTAGTTCAAACCAAATTTTCAAATATTTTGCTGCATATTTACTCATCATTGTTCTATCCATAAATATTTCAAAATAGTCTAAAACTGGACACAATTTTGTATCTATTGTTAAATTTAAAATTACCTTTCTTTCTTCAGCATTTAATACCAAATCTGCATTTGTTACAGCATAGTTTACTCTATCATGTATGTCAAATGTTGATAGATTTGTATTTGTTACCCTATCTCTATGCACATCTGATTTATCTGCAAGTATTAGTGCTGCTGATATATCACTAATTGCTGTACCTGTTTTTTCATCATGATTTCCTATTGCCATCATAATTTCTGTTCTTTCATTTACAGGCATCCCCATGTCTTTTAAAATGTTGTATGCTAGTATTGCTCCACTATGTGCATGGTCTGTTCTATTTACACAGTTTCCTATATCATGCATATATCCTGCAATTTTTGCAAGTTCTATTGTTCTTTCTTGGTATCCTAGTTTTTCTAGAATTTCTCCTGCTCTTTTTGAAACAATTGATATATGTCTATGGCTATGTTCTGTATATCCTAAGCTATCTAATTGTTTTTGGGCTCCTTGAATTAAGGCTTCTACTTCCTCATTTTTTATGACATCTTCTAAAGTTATCATATTTGTCCTCCTTTTGCTTTTTAGATTTTATATTAAATCAAAAAAAATATCAACTGTTTTTTGTATAATTTTATATTTTTTAAAAATATGTAAAAATACTATATAACAATTATATGATTATTATATAGTATTTTTGTTTAATATTTATTTTATTCAATTATTTGACAGTTAATTATATTTATATTAAATTTTCTTTCTTCTTTAATTTTCTTTATCTAAAATAAGCATATTATGTGACCATGGAATTTGTGCAGATAGTATCTGCACAATTTAATCTTTCTAAAGCATTATACTACTCTATTTTCTTTTATCTTTCCATCATTTGCATTTCTAATAACTAATTTTCTTTCTCTTATTTTTAATCAATAAAAAGATGAATTTATAATTATATTTTTTTAATTCATCTTTTTATCATGTAATAATTTCATTTTTTTCTATCTTATTAAACTTCTTTGCCTTTTGCAGTAATTTCAAAATTGTATTCTCTTATTTCTTTTCCATCTTTTGTATCTTGCAAATCTTGTTTTTCATTTGTTTCATATTTCCATTCCCATTCAATAACTATATTTTTTATTTCATCTTTTTTAATGTTTCCATTTAAATCTTCTCCCAATTGTTCTAGTGTTTCATATTCTTTCCCATTTTGTTTAAACACTAGATTTTTTGGTTTTTGATTTTTACTTCTAAATGTAATTTCATATTGTAAATTTTCTTGTCCATATAGTTTTATTGAAAATTCTCCTTTTGTCCCTGGATATATTATTTTATTCCAATTCATTTGGTCTTTTAGATTAGAGAATAGTGTCATTTCTTTTGTTGTTTGCTTTTTAGTAGATATTTTAATTATATTATAATCATCACTACTACTATCATTTTCATTTGTATCTTTATTTTCTTTGGTATTATTTATTGAAGAATAAAAATTTTTGAAAAATATAATATCATCTTTAAAAAAATTGTCATCATTTTTTAGAAAGTAATATATGCCTATAATTAGGAGGATTATTAGTATTAAAATTAATATTTTTTTCTTTTTATTTTTTATTTTTTCTTTCACTTTTCATTTTCCTCCTAAACTTTTCTTTGTTCTGTATGTACCTTTATTTGTATGTCTTGGAATACATCTCTTGCTTGAGCTTTTTGTTCGTTATATAGTATTTCTAGTCTATAGTTATCCTCCTTTTTTTCATTTTTTGTTAATAACATTTCTTGTGATTTGTTATTTTCTAATGGAACTTCTTTTTCATTTTTATATAATTTAAATGTTATACTTTCATCTGTTTTTGTTAATATTTCTACTGTGTATAATAAATCAATTTGAGTTATTTCATCATTTGTATTATAGTTTTTTACTTTAAAATCATATGTACTTTTTTGGCTTGTTGCTGTTATTGTTATTTCTGGATTGTTTTCAACTTCTAAAATTGGTTTTGCAATTTCTGTATTTGCATTTACTTTTGTTTCACTTACTCCTTTTCCCATGCTGTAACCAGAAATAAATAGTGTAATAACCATCACAATTATTAGTAATAGAACAACTTCTCTCTTTCGTATTTTTCCTTTCACTATTTTACCTTTTGTAAATTTTTCTATTGATATTATTTTGTTTTTTTCTTCCATACCTCCTCCTTGTTTTATTCTTGGGACAAGCTTTCAGTTTTTTCTTGCTTGTCCCTATTAAAATGCAATATATATACAACTTTACCTATGACATCTTGTTTATAGATTTCTTTTTCATCTTTTGTGTTGTTATTGTCTCCTTTTGTATAAAATCCATTTTCAGTTTTTTCTATAATTCTATGTGTTACTAATTCTCCATTACTTGCTTCATAAGTAATTATGTCCCCGACTTTATATTCTTTTTGTTCTTGGATAATGATAATATCTTGTCTTTTAAATATTGGGCTCATACTATCTGTTTTAACAACAAGAGCCTCTATTCCAAATGGTTTTATACTCATTTCTTTTGAAAAAAATTGGATATAAATAATCGTAAGAACCAATAAAATACTTAAGATTAAAATAAGATTCTGTTTTAACTTAATTTTGTGGTACAACTTGTGTTCCTGAAACATTGACATTAAATGTATAGTTTGCAATTTCTTGTGCATTTTGTGTATCTATTTTATCATTTGAAGCAATTTCTGTAGGATTATTTCCTGTTTCATATTTCCATTCCCAATTAATTGTAAGTGTTTTGGTTTTATCTTTTGCATTTGCTACAATTGTTCCTGATAAATCCTCTGCTAAGTCTAGAATTGAATCATACTCTGTTTCGTTATAATAGAATTTTAAGTTTTGTGGTTTAGTGCTTTCATTTGAGAATTTTATTTTATAATCAATTCCTACATCAGATCCAGTACCATCTACAATTATTTGAAAACTACCTTTTGTTCCTGGTGCTATTTTACCATCTACTAGTGTTGAAGCATCATATGTTGAACCTAGAGAAATTGTTTGTACTTGTTCTCTTTGTCCATTTACTTTAAAGTCCCATGTTGCAATTTGTGCTGTCCCATCTCCTCTAACTTCTGTTACATATTTTGCAAATGTTTGTCCTCCTATAAATGATAAAATAATTGCAATTATAATTGCTATAATTGATATAATTTTTTTCTTTTTAGACAATAGACATTCCTCCTTCTTATTTAATTTTTCATTTCATTGATTTTTTAGAATGAAATTTTGATTTTAAATTTTGAAATAAATTATAGAAAAATGAAAATGTTAAGCTTATTATAATTCCAATTTTTGGAAATGTCAATAACTTTTTAAAAATTTTTAAAACTTTTCATCGCAAAATTCGACAAAATATTTTTTCTTGACATTTCCATTTTTTTACATTATAATTAATTTATTCTTTCCCAAATTTTATTAAGGAGGAATGCTTATTGAAAATAAAATCAATTATATTTATATCCCTATTTATTTCTATTTTATTACCTTTTTTCACTTTTAATTCTTTTTCAAAATACCTATTTGAAAACACTTTTCCAGTTGCAAAAGTACAAATTGATAATTCTCCACCTGAAATAGAATTAATTAGTTTTAGTAACTCTAATACACCTTATCCTGGTTATGCAAATAAAACACATACAATTACAGCAAAAGTTAGAGTTATCGAAGATCATATCAAAGGCATTAATTTTGATTCATCACATATTAAATTTAAAGTTGGAAATAATTTTGTTTCTGTTAAATTCAAAAAAATTTCATATACCTCTCCTAATTCTAAGGAAAGAATATATGAAATTGTTTTCACAGATGTTCCAAATGATGGAAAATTAAGCTTATACTTTTTAGAAAACTCTGTTATTAATGAATCATTTCAAAGTAACAGTCCTAAAACTTTTTCTTCTAATATTTTAATTGATAACACAGCTCCTGTTGCAACTTTTAGTGAAGAAGTTTTAGAAACTGGCTATTCAAAAGGTATTGTTAGTGTAAATGAAGGTATTCAATCTGTTAGTGGTTGGGATATCACAGATGACAATAAAACTTTATCTTTTGATTTTCCTAATCCAATTGAATTTAATTTGCCTATAAAAGATTTTGCACAAAATCCTGGTTCTTCTTTAATTTCAATAAAAAAAGCAACTAATATTAATTTAGAATATGCTATTTATGATGGTGGAAATAATAATGCATATGTAGTTAATTCTGGTAATATATCTGGTGAAAATTTAATTTCTTCTAATACTATTTATAAAGCTGAAGCTTTATTTGTTAGAAGTAGTGGAAACATCAATTCCTCTTTCATAACTGGAAAAGCTTTTCTTTACACATATTCTGGTGAAGGTTCTGGAGGTGTTTGTAAATATTCTGAGCTAAAATATAATTACGGGTATAATCCTCAAAGTGGTTATAGGGTTATTAATAAAGAAAATTGGACTAATTTGTTTGGAAAAGTTTATACTGAATTTGGTGGTACTGGGATAAATCATTTTGATTCTGCTGGTAATATTTTACCTGAAGAAATTGCAAAACAGTACTTATATGGTCTTTCTGGTGTGTCTTTTTCTCTTACTAATTATTCTCAATATTCTATTGTTTATCAAATATATGTTAAAGATATTGGATGGTTACCAGTTAAGTATAACGGACAAGAAACTATGTATAGTTTTGATAAGCCATTTTGTGCTATCCGTATAAATCTTGTTCCTAATTCTCAAAGACAATATTTAATTGATTATTGGAATAAGGATTGTTAATTCTTATTTACTCCTATAATTCCACCAAGCATGCCAAATATCATTCCTACAACTATCATAATTAAACTTTGTAAATTTAGACCAAATCTCCAATTTAATAAGCTTGATATAATATATATAATTAATATATATATTGCTCCTACCAAAGCTCCATTTAGTAATCCATTTTTCTTTATCTTGTTATTTGCAGTTGAACTTCCTATTAATACACTTATTCCTGTTACAGTAATTATTACTGGATTTATCACATTTTCATTTATATTTGTAAATGTAAGTATTGCTGAAAATATTATAAGTAATATAATTGTAGATATAAAGGCAATTCCAACTCCTTTAATTAAGTTTATAAAAAAGTTATTTTCTATATTTGGGTGTACTTCCATACTTTTCCTCCTATATTAGATATCATAAAATAATATTATTTCTGTTATAATTTATACTCTATAAAAAAAGAAATAGAACTAAATATCTATTTCTTTTTCTATGTTTTCTAATATTTTAGAAATTATTTCTTTTTTATCAAATTCTTTTTTATATTCATTTTTTAAAGATGTCGCAATATCTTTTACTTCTTTTGAAAATTCTGTTTCATTTACATTAAATCCTAAACTAATTAATATATAATTAATTTTTTCACCTTGTGTACTTGTTTGTGTTAAAATTCCACATATTTTTTTATTATTTAACATCAAGTCATTTGGCTCTTTTATCTCTAAGTCATAGTTATATAACTCTTTTATTGATTTTTGCACAATTTTTGCTACTTTTATTGGTAAATCTTTTAATTCATCTATTTTTCTTTTTGTATGCAGAATAATTGTCATTGCAATATTATTACCTTTACCTGTATACCAACTTCTTCCCTTTGTCCCTATTCCATCTGTTTGTTCATCTGCTATTATTACTTTTCTATCACTTTCTAAATCTTGTGCAATTGTTTGTGCATATTTATGTGTTGAATTTATTTGTTCATAATATTCTATTTTCACTTTTCCTTCTTTCCGGGATTAGGGGACGGTCCTTAAAATCCCTATCCTTTCTTCTACTCTATACTTTTTAAACTTTCTATCATGTTAATTTTCTTTAATGTAAAGTATGTGAATATGTTTACTATTACTGTAAATAATACTGTTATTAAAATAGCATATATATAACTTAATGGATGCAATATTTTACTAAATCTTAGCATATCTATTTCACATGTTCCTAGTATAAAGAAGTTTAGAAAATATCCTGCAATTAATCCAAAGAATATTCCTATTATTGTTAATAAAATTGTTTCTCTAGTTACATATGAATATACTTCTCTATCATAAAATCCTAATACTTTTATTGTTGCAAGTTCTCTTATCCTTTCACTTATATTTACATTTGATAAGTTATATAGCACTGCAAATGCAAGTAATCCTGCTGATACTATTAGTACTACAACAACATAGTTTAATGATTCCATTGTAGTATTTAACATTTCTTCAACACTTGAATTTCTGCTAAGTGATGCTACTTCATTTTGATTCATTATTTCTGTTGCTAGATTTTCTTCTTGTTCTTCAGTCATTTCTATATTTTTAGTTAATATTGCATTTGTTTCATATTGTGTTTGATATAATTCTTCATATGTTTCTTTTGACATGTATGCATAATGATATATGTAGTTTTCTGTCACATTTGAAATTACTATTTGCTTTTCTTCATCACCATTTTTTAATGTTATTGTGTCACCTTGTTTTACTCCTAATAGTTGTGCTAATTTATCTGTAATACAAATTTGTCCTTTTTGTAATTCTATTTTTTCTTCTGTATCTAAGTCTATTAAACTTATCATTTTTTCTAATTCTTCTTGATTTTTTGGTACTATTATTTGTACATCTTCTTCATCAGCACTTCCTATTGCTATGCTTGTTGTCATATAAGTTTCCAATGTGTCTTCTACTTCTTCTTTTTGTTCTAATTCATTTATATATTCTTGTTGTTTACTTTCATCTAGACCTTCTTTTAAATTTATTTGCATATCATATTTAAATATTTTTTCATATTGATTTGGCATCATACTTCCAATTGAATCTTTTAATCCAAATCCTGCAACTATTAATGATGTACATCCAAGTATTCCTATTATTGTCATCATAAATCTTTTTTTGTATCTAAATATATTTCTTATTGTTACTTTTTGGCTAAAGCTTAATCTTTTCCATATAAAGTTTATTCTTTCTAATAGAACTCTTTTTCCAATTTTAGGTGCTTTGGGTCTCATTAATATTGCTGGTTCTTGTCTTAATTCTTTTACACTTGAATATATTGTTGCTCCAATTATACATGCACTTATTATGATTAGTCCTGCTCCACCGTACTCCCAATTATATCCTATTAAAAATTCTGGTACTTGATACATAACTTCATACATTCGCCATATAAGTGAAGGGATTAGGTAAAACCCTACATTCATTCCTAATAATCCACCTATTATACATGCCAAGCTTGAATACATTATATATTTACTTGCAATTTGTATTTTGTTATACCCTAGTGCTTTTAATGTTCCTATTTGTGTTCTTTGTTCTTCAACCATTCTTGTCATTGATGTTAGTGAAATTAGAACTGCTACTAAGAAAAACACTACTGGAAATACTCTTCCTATATTTTTTATACTTTCTTTATCTTGTACAAAGCTTGAATACCCGGCATTTGCATATCTATCTAATATATACCTCTCTGGATCTTCTATTTCTGCAATTTTTTCTCTTGCATCGATTAATTCACTTTCAGCATCTTTTAATTGTTGTTCTACTTCTTGTTTTTGTGTTTCTAATTCTTGCTGCCCTTGTTGTAATTCTGTTTTGGCTTGTTCTATTTGTGTTCTTGCATTTTCTAATTGTGCTTTTGTACTGGCTTTTTCTTGATTTAATTGTTTTTCTTGTGTTGAAAGTTTTGTTTTGGCACTCTGTAACTCTTTTTTAGCTCCACTTATTTGTGAATTTGCCTCTTTTATTCCATTTTCTATTTCAGTTATTCCTGAATTTATTGTTCCAATTGTATTATTTAATGTTTGTATTTGTGTTTCTAAGGTTTGTTTTTGACTTTCTAATTCTTTTCTAGTTTCTTCACTTAATCCTGGATTTTGTAGTTGTGCTACTATTTGATTATATGTGTTTTGTAAATTCGTTAATTGACTATTTAATGTATCTCTTTGTCCTATTAATCCTTGTTTTTGTGTTTCTAATTGTGAAATTTGGTTATTTGCTTCTTGTTCTTTTGTTGCAAGTGTTTTTTCATTTGTTTCAATTTCTTTTTTTGCTGAATCTATTTGTTTTTCAGCACTTGCAAATTCAGTATTTGCTTTTTGCTCATTTGTTGATATTTCTTTTTCACTATTTTCAATTTCTACTTTTCCATCATCTATTTCTTTTTGTGCATCTGCAATTTTTTGGTCTGCTTCTTGCTTTTGTTTATCAAACTCTGCTTGTGCCTCATTTACTTTTGTTGTTGCTTTTTCTACTAATTCATCATGTCTTGCAGTTTCTCTTTCTTCTTTTATTTCTTCTATTTTACTTTTTACATCTTCTACAGTATCTTCATATTTTGAACTTGCTGTTTGATATTTATCTACATTTTTAAGTGTTACATATATATTTGTATATGTATCTTTTGCTTGTATATTATCTTTAGATATATACATATAGTAGTCTACTCTTCCATCACCTAAAGTGCTGTTTCCTCTTTCATTTGAAATGTATAGAAGACTTTTTACTGTTCCAACTATTTTTAATTCTTTATTGTATAAATACTCAATTTCTTCTCCATTATCATTTTGAGTATTTTCAATTTCTATTGTTATTGTATCTCCTATTGATTTATTGTTTTGTGTTAAAAAGTTTTCTTCTACTACACATTCATTTGCATTTTGTGGCAAATTTCCTTCTACTAATAACGGTTTATTAAGTTCATCTACACATAAAACTTTTGTAATTATTTCTTTATTATCTATTTCTAATTTCCCATCTGTCTCATATGTACCTTCTACTATATCTACACCATCTATTTGTTTTATACTATTTATATCATCCTCTGTTAATCCTAATGTTGATATAACTTGTATGTCATACATTTTTTGATTTTTGTAATATGTATCTACTGAATCTACCATATCTGGAGAAGTGGCTCTTATTCCTGCAAAAAAGCCTACACCTAAAAACGCCATTAATAAAAGGGATAAAAACCTTTTATAATTATTTTTTATTTCTTTTATACTATCTTTGAATAAAGCTTTTTTCATAATTGCCACCTCCTTTTCTTTTGCTATGAAATTTTTTTGCATCATTTACCATTCTATTTCTTCTATTGGTTTTGGATTTTCATTATATTCTATTTTTTCTGCTGTTCCATTTTTGAAGTGTATTACTTTATGTGCCATTGGTGCTAT
>CALXXH010000016.1 GCA_944392635.1 uncultured Clostridia bacterium
CCAGAAGAAGGATATGCTGTTTTTGGAGATATAATGTTAAAACAATCAAAAGAAACTTAAAAGTAAATATAAAATAACACCTTATAAAGACTAAAACTTTAAAGGTGTTAAATTTTTTAAAAATATTTAATCATTATCAACTAACATAGGACCTATATTAGTTACAGTACCTGCTCCAAGAGTCATAATTATGTCATTAGGTTTTACATGAGATTTTACAAAGCTTACACATTCATCAAAATTAGGAATGTATAAAGCATTTTTTCCAAGAGATTGTATTTTATCAACTAAATCTTTAGAAGAAATACCATAAGTATTAGACTCTCTTGCAGCATAAATATCTAAAACTATTATATTATCAAAATTAAGCAAAGCATTTGCAAAATCATCTAACAAATTTTTAGTTCTACTATAAGTATGTGGTTGGAAAATAACCCAAGATTCATTATATTTCTTATTCATAAGAGATTTTGCTGTTGCTAAGATTTCAGTAGGATGATGACCATAATCATCATAAACACTAACATTATTATTCATTTTACCTTTATACTCAAACCTTCTATGAGCACCTGTAAACTTTTGCAAAGCAACTTCAAGACAAGATGCATCAATTGAATAATTTGAACATAAACTAATACATGCTAATGCATTTAAAACATTATGTTTGCCAGGAACAGAAAGCCTAAAATGTCCAAACAACTCTTTATTATGATATACATCAAAAGAAGCAAAACCATCTTCATTAAAAACAATATTATCTGCATAAAAATCTACATCTTTATTATTTATACCATATGTAGTAACACTAACACTAGATTTAGCAAAATTCCTTAAATCTAAACAATTTTTATCATCACCATTAACCACTAAAATACCATCATCTGGTAACAATTTAACATATTTAATAAAAGCATTTTTAATATTATCAAAAGTCTTAAAATAATCCAAATGGTCATTATCAATATTTAAAATAACTTCAGCCTTAGGACTAAATTTCAAAAAACTTTCAACATATTCACATGCTTCAATAATAAAATGATCACTATTTCCAACTAAATAATTTCCACCAATTGGTTTTAAATAAGCACCTACCTGAATACTAGGATCTTTTTTTGCTTCAATAAAAGCAAGAGAAATCATAGATGTAGTAGTAGTCTTACCATGAGTACCTGAAATACAAATTGTATCAGAATAACATCTAGTAATTTCACCTAAAAAATCAGCTCTTTCAATAGTTGGTATATTTAATCTATTTGCTTCAATAATTTCTGGATCATCATTTTTTACTGCAGCAGAATAAACTACAACATCAGCATTACAAACTGAAGCTATGTCATGACCAATGGTTACATTAATGCCACTTTTAATTAAATTTTCCACTGTTTCGGAATTAGAAGCATCAGAACCAGTAACATTAAATCCCCAATTCTTTAAAATAGCAGCAATACCACTCATGCTAACTCCACCAATACCAATCATATGTATATTTTTATATTTTTTCAAATTATCTATATTTGGCACAAAAAATCACTCCTATATTGAAAAATCCTATTATAACACAAGTAATTATATACTTAAATAGATAAAAACACAATACTTTTATAGAAATTATTGATATATAATATGGAAAATACAAAAAATTGTTACAATTTAAAGTTTGCTACATTTAAATTAATAAAAAGATGTTATAATATATTTCATAAATTTCTCGGCTCAATACAAAAATTAAGAATTTCTAAAATAATTTTGAATAACAACAAATTTATTCATTAAATTTAATTTTTTTGTAAAAAAAAGAAGGAAAAAGAATTTTTATGAAGAATAATATAATTGTACATAGAATTAAACGATATGTACAAAATTTTAAAACTTAAGGAAGGCAGGTGCACTTACAATGCAAATCACAGATGTACGTTTAAGAAAAGTAAATTCAGAAAACAGAATGAAAGCTGTTGCTTCTGTAACATTTGATAACGAATTCGCAGTACACGATATTAAAGTTATCGAAAGCCAAAATGGATTATTTATAGCTATGCCTAGCAGAAAAACTCCAAACGGAGAATTCAAAGATATAGCTCATCCAATCAATGCTGAGACAAGAGAAAAAATTCAAAAAGCTATTTTAGAAGCTTATGAAGCACCAGAAGAACCAAAAGCAGAAGAATCAGCAGAATAATAAGATTGTATAATGAAAAATTGATTTTCTTATATACTAGAAAAAGGCACTTTAAATAGTGCTTTTTTTGTTTTTTAATAGTTTTGAGGTTGCAAAAATGTAAAAAACAAGGTAAAATAAATAGTGACAAAAGATAGGAGTAGATTAATATGTATATAATTGTAGGATTAGGAAATCCAGAAAATGAATATTCAAATACAAGACATAATATGGGATTTGATACAATTAACAAGTTAGCAAAACAATATAATATAGAAATATCAAAAACAAACTTTAAAGGTCAATATGGTACAGGAATAATAGAAAATGAAAAAGTTGTATTGTTAAAACCACAAACATATATGAACTTAAGTGGAGAAAGTGTAAAAGAAATAATACAATTTTATAAACTTCCTACAAATCAACTGATCATAATATATGATGACATAGACATAGAAGCAGGAATAATAAAACTAAGAAAAACAGGAGGACCTGGAAATCATAATGGAATGAAATCAGTTATAAATGAAATTGAAACACAAAATTTCCCAAGAATAAGAGTTGGAATTGGAAGACCAGAACACAAAGGAGATTTAATAAATTATGTAATTGGAAAAATTCCAGAACATGAAAAAGAAATATTAGATAAAGGAACTACTTTAGCAAAAGATGCAATAGTAGAAATTATAAAAAATGGAATAGATATAGCAATGAACAAATTCAATTAAGAACAAAAATAAAAGATAGGAGCAAAATATATGACTACAATAATTATAAACAACCAAAAAGAAAAAAATCAAATAGCGTTAATAGAAGATGAAAAATTAACAGAATATTATGAAGATGAAATCCAAGAAACAAGAAAAGAAGGAAATATATATATTGGAATTATAAAAGATATAGTAAAAGGAATGCAATCAGCATTTGTAGATATAGGAAGCGACAAAAATAGCTTTATACACTTAAAAGATATATTACCTAAAATAGATGAAACAAAGGAAAAAATAGATGATAGTATAGACATTACAAAAGTAGTAAAAACAAACCAAAAACTATTAGTACAAGTAAAAAAAGATAGCACTGAAAAAAAAGGAGCAAGAGTATCAACACATATAAATTTACCAGGAAAATATATTGCATTAATGCCAAATACTGACATTATCACTATATCACAAAAAATAGAAGATAAAAAAGAACAAGAAAGATTAATAAAATTAGTAAAAGAAAATTTAAGCAATGGTAATGGAGCAGTAATTAGAACATCAGCCAAAGGAAAAACAGAAGAAATAATAAAAGATATAAAAAAAGTAGAAGAAAAATGGGAAAATATAATAAAAACATCAGTAGACCCAAGTCAGCAAAAACCAGAGTTACTATATACAAGTGAGGACTTAGTGGAAAAAATGCTAATAGATTTAGCAGATCAAAAAATAGATGAAATAATAGTAAATACAGAAAAAGAAGCTAAAAAAATAGAAAAATATAAAGAAGAAAATGAAGAATTAAAAAATACAAAAATTATAATAGAAAAAACAGAAAATATATTTTCAAGGAGTGATTTAGAAAAGCAAATAGAAAAAATGCAAAATAGAAAAATATGGCTTAAATGTGGAGGGTTCATAACAATAGATAAAACAGAAGCACTAACAGCAGTAGATGTAAACACAGGGAAATATACTGGAACAAAAGACTTAGAGCAAACAATATATAAAGTAAATAAAGAAGCAACAATAGAAATAGCAAAACAACTAAGACTAAGAGATATAGGTGGAATAATAATAGTAGACTACATAGACATGAAAAATGAAGAAAATAAAAAACAAATAGAACAATTATTAAAAGAAGAACTAAAAAAAGACAGAAGCAAAACACAAGTAGAAGGTTTCACAAAACTAGATTTAATGGAATTGACAAGAAAACATATTTGTAGTCATAGGGATTAGGAGTAAATGTTGAAAAATAATTACAATAATTCTTTTCCAACTAGATTTATGCCTCAGGAAGGATTGAGATTGACAATGAATGTAGGATTTATAAGCTTAGGATGTAGCAAAAATTTAATTGATACAGAAGCAACAATTGGAGAATTAAAAAAACATAATTTCAAAATTGTAAATGATGCCCAAAAAGCAGATATTATATTAATCAATACATGTGGATTTATTGAATCTGCAAAAGAAGAAGCAATAAATACAATTTTAGAAATGGCAGAATACAAAAATAATAGATGTAAATATCTAATAGTAATGGGATGTTTAGTTCAAAGATATTATGATGAACTAATAAAAGCATTGCCAGAAGTAGATTTATTTATAAAAATAGAAAATTATGATACATTATGGGAACAAATAGAAGATTTAATAAAAAGAGATATTGTAAAAAAGATGAAAACATCAAGTAAAAAAATTACTCAAATACCTACAATGCCGATGTTAACACAAGAACAATTTTTAGAAAGAGTATTAACAACAGGAGAAGATTATGCATATCTAAAAATAGGAGAAGGGTGTAGTAATAAATGTACATATTGTGCCATTCCATATATAAGAGGACCTTTTGTAAGTAGAAAAAAAGAAGATATAATTGAAGAAGCAAAAGAACTTAGCAAAAAAGGAATAAAAGAATTAATAATAATTGCACAAGATACAACAAAATATGGAATAGATATATATGGAGAAAGTAAACTTGCAGAGTTATTAGATGAAATAAGCAAAATAAAAGAAATAAAATGGATTAGATTTTTGTATTCATATCCAGAAGGTATAACAGATGAATTAATTGATGTTGTAGCCAAAAACAAAAAAATAGCAAAATATTTTGATATACCAATTCAACATAGTAGCAATAGAATATTAAAGAAAATGAATAGAAAAACAAGTAAAGAACAAATAAGAAGTATAATAAATAAAATACATGGAAAAATACCAAATGCAGTAATAAGAACAAGTTTAATAGTTGGATTTCCAGGAGAAACGAAAGAAGATTTTGAAGATTTATTAAACTTTGTAGAAGAAATAAAATTTGATAAATTAGGAACATTTATGTATTCAAAAGAAGATGGAACACCAGCAGCAAAACTTGAAGGACAAATACATGGAAATACTAAAAAATCAAGATATAATAAAATAATGCAAAAACAACAAAAAATAGCTACACAAAAAATGAAAGAAAAAGTAGGACAAGAATTTGAAGTATTAGTTGAAAATATATCTTTTGATGGAAAATACTTAATAGGAAGAACAATGCAAGATGTGCCAGATATAGATGGATTGGTATATATAAAATGTAATGAAGAAAATCCACAAAAATATTTACATCAATTCATAAAATGTAAAATAATAGACTCAAAAGAATATGACCTAATAGCAACAATAATGTAATTTGTCTAAAATAAGACATGGAAAGGAAAAAACATGAAAGTTGATTTAAATGGTAGAAAAGTTGAAGTAACGGTATTTGAACATAGAAAGAATAATTATGAATATTTTATTGGAAATGTGCAAATAGGAGAAATAGATACAAATATTGTTAAATACGATAATATCATTATGAGGAAAAATTCAATAATAAAGGCATTAGAAAAATTAGGCGTATTAGAAAAAGATGAAAAAGAAAAACAAAATACATTAGAAAATGAGTTAAGTGCAAGAATTAAGGACCAAATAGATAATTTAAGTAGAGAAGAAATAAGAAAATCTGCAAAAGAAACTCAAGAAATAGATAGATACATAGAAGAAAACAATATTCCAAGAAAACAAATAAAAGATGTAAGAATATTAGACTTACATAGAAATAAACAAGATAGCGAAAAGAAAAAGAAACAACAAAAAACAGAGATAAAAAAGCATCAAAAGCAAGAAGTTGAAAAAACTACAACAAAAGATATAAATATAAAACAAGAATTAAAGTTAGATGAAAGAGCAAATGATATGCACAGTATTCGCAAATGGTTAGGAGGACAAGTACCACATAATATTGAAAAAATAGGAGTAATTGAATCTGACCAAATGGATGAAATGAAGAATGAAAAAGGACAAAAATATAAAAATTCAACAACAAGATATTCACTAGTTGCAATAGGAAAAGATGGAACAGTAGAACCATTACAAAAATATATTCCAGAATTAAGACAAAGAGAAGCATCAGGAAACAATCCAACACCTCAAAAATATCAAGTAAGAGATGATGGAAGTGTAGAAAAAGATAGCATTTTAAGTGAATTTGAGATTGGAGATAAAATAATTCAAATTGATAATAAAGAAATGGGAAGAATAGAAGTAAATATTGGAGAAGAAGCAAGAAATTCAACAGAAACTATGGGAGTTCAATTAAGAGATAGTAATACTATTTTTGTAACAGACACATCACAAAGAAGTGTAATAGGGGAATATGAACAAGAAGGAGAAGATACTGTAGAATTAAACTTAAAAGAAATAAAAGAACACAACAAAGAAAATCCAAATTGTGAAAAAACTGATGAAAAAGATATAGATGGAGATCCAGATACAAAATCACATAAGCATGTAATGAGTATACAAGATGCATATATAAAAGTATGTGCAAGAAAAATATTAGATGAAAACCCAGATTTAAGAGAAACATATAATCAAACAGATATAGAAAATAAATTAAAAAACAAAATACAAAAAGAATCATTAAGCAAAAAAGATTTAGAAAATAGCTTAGATGAAATAAGTAAACAAATAGAAGAACAAGCAGAAGGAGAAATGGTACGAGGAGAAGATAAAAGAATAGGATAGACAAGAAATGATGTTATAATATATTTCAAAAATTTCTCGGCTCAATACGAAAATCAAGAATTTCTAAAATAATTTTATGGCACCCTTTCACTTAGTCCTCACTTCGTTCGACGCGAACATTTTCCATAAAATTATTAAAGAAATTCTAAATCTTCTTCAATCACATTCGAAATTTATTCAATATATTATAACATCATTTCTATTAATTATTAAAAAGGAATGTTGACAAATATTAAAATAAAAGATATTATTTAAATAACAAAACAAACTAAAGAGGTGGAAAGAATGGATGGAGTATGGGCAATAGTATATATACTAATATTTGTTATATTTGCATTAGTAGCCTATGCCGTATTACAAATAAAACTATTTGGAATGAAAGTTAAAGATTTTTGGGGATTTATAGAAGCAAACCAAATGTTAGATAAATTATATAATTTTGCAAAACAATATGAAAGAATGTCGCCACAAGAACAATTAATTTATTTAGCAGAAGCAGAGAAAATTTTTAAAGCATTTGACAAAGTTCCAGATGGATTATGGGAAGAAGAATATGATAAATACAAAGAAGTATTATCAAAATATAAAGATATAAAAATGATAAGATGGTCAGAAGAAAAAATGTAGCCATCTTTTTTGCTTTTTTATTGTATAGGAAAAATCCACTTTTATTTTTACCATATTTAAGATTTTTCTTATATATGAATAGAAATCATACTTGCAAAAGTATAAATATAACGTAAAGATTTCTTTAAGAAAAATCTTGTTTTTAAAACTTCAAAAGTCTCAGACATTGCACAATATTTATCAACAAAAGTTAAAATAAAACCTTCAAAAGACTTAGGTAAATTAACTGTAACAGGCCACATATGATTAATAATCATATCTTTTTTCCTTTTCATTTATATCAAATATTTTAGAAGCATTTTTATATGCTGTCATACCATGAGTAAATGCGTGTAATCCTTTTCTATCTGGTTGTCTAACTCTCCAATCATATAAAAATAAATCATGAAGCATACCAGCTCTTGCAGCTGATTTATAATCTAAATTATACCTCTTACAAATTAAATAACAATAATAAGAAACAGTATAACAATGGTCAAAGCAAGTAGTTTCATAATGTTGTCTATACTGTTTCATTTTTTGAACAGTTTCATTTTCAATAACTTCTTTTATAATATTTTGAAATTCTACATCTTTATCTATTATTTCACGTATAAATGATTTCACAATAACAACCTCTTTAAATCTTATGTACTTCTCTTTAATTATAGCATATAGATATTAGTAAAATCAATCACATTACATAATTTAATAAAAAATTAATAATATCTATTGATTATAAATAAGCTTCTCTAAAATTTGAATTGCATTAGATGCTGCACCTTTTCTTAAGTTATCAGCAACAACCCACAAATTTAATCCATTTTCCACACTATAATCCCTACGAATTCTACCAACAAAAACTTCATCATGACCATCAGCAACACTTGCCAATGGATAATGATTTTTTTCAGGATTATCTACAACAATAATACCTGGATAATTTTCAAGTGACATTCTAATATCATAAATATCAAAATCATTTTCTAGTTCAATATTAATAGATTCACCATGACAATTTCTAACAGGTACTCTAACAGTAGTTGCTGTGATTCGTAAATCAGGTTTATGCAATATTTTTCTCGTTTCATCAATCATCTTATGTTCTTCTTTTGTATAACCATCTTCCATAAAAACATCGATATGAGGAAGGCAGTTATTATAAATAGAATGTGGGAACTTTTTTAAATCTTCACCTTCAGCCCTATTTTCTAAATCCTCTATACCAGAACGTCCACTACCTGAAACTGCTTGATATGTAGAATAAACAATACGTTTAATTCCATATTTATCATCAATAGGTTTCAAAGGCAAAACAGCTTGGATAGTAGAACAATTTGGATTTGCAATGATTCCATGATTTTTCTTAATATCCTCTGGATTAACTTCTGGTACAACTAAAGGAACGTCTTTATCCATACGAAATACACTACTATTATCAATTACAACACATCCTTTACTTGCTGCAATTGGAGCATATTTCTTAGAAGTAGAACCTCCAGCACAAAAAATTGCATAATCAAAATGACTGTCAAAAGACTTTTCAGTAAGTTCCTGAACAACATAAGTTGTATTTAAAAAATTAATTTTTGAATTGGCAGATTTTGCAGAACAAAAAAGAGTATAACTCACATTTGGAAAATTCTTTTCTTCCAAAACTTTTAATGCAGTCCTACCAACTAATCCTGTAGCACCTACAATTGCTACTTTATAAAGTGTTTTCATAAATGACCTCCTTACTAGCTTTTTTATATAATATATGAAAAATATATAAAAAAGTAATAAAAAGAATAAAATATCAATTGAAATTTCAAACGATATATTAATTAATATACTTTTATCACATTTTTATAATAATATCAAGATTAATAAAGCTATTAAAGCATAATTGTAAGAATATCTTTAAAAGATTAACATAAAACAAACAAATTTGCAAAAAAATCACAAAAAATATTGCATAATTTTAACAATAATAGTATAATAAAAAAGGTAGCATAATAATATTAAATAAAATAAAGAAAATAAAATAAAAAAGAGAGGTAAAAAAATGGATTATTTATATATACTAAGAGAAGCTCTATTATGGATAATTACAATATTTTGGCTATATCAAATAATGGTAAGTTTATGCTCATTAGTAAAAATAAAAGATAAACCATTAAAAGTAACAAAAAATCATAAATTTATGGCAATAATACCTGCACATAACGAAGAAGCAGTAGTTACAAATTTAATAGAAAGTTTAAGAAATCAAAATTATGATAAAGATTTATACGATATATATGTAATTGCAGACAACTGCACTGATAACACAGCAAAAGTGGCAAGAGAAGCAGGTGCAATAGTATATGAAAGATTTGATGAAACTAAGAAAACAAAAGGATTTGCTTTAGACTGGTTTTTAAAACAAAAAATTGAAGAAAAAGCAGATTATGATGCATTTTTTGTATTTGATGCAGATAATATAGTAGATCCTAACTTCATAAAAGCAATGAATAGAAAACTATGTCAAGGAGAAGATGTAGTACAAGGATATAGAGATATAAAAAATCCAACAGACAACTGGATAACAGCAGGTTATGCATTATTCTACTGGACAATGCATAGATTCTATCATTTAGCAAGATATAACCTAGGGTTATCACCATTACTAAATGGAACAGGATTTATGGTTAGATTTGATGTTATAAAACCAGAAGGTGGATTAAAAACAGTAACATTAACAGAGGATATAGAGTTCTCTTTAAAAAGAATAATAAAAGGTAAAAAACTAGGTTGGGCAACAGATGCAATTTGCTATGATGAACAACCAACAGGATTTAAACAAAGTTGGTCACAAAGAAGTAGATGGACAGTTGGACATATGCAATGTATAAAAGAATATACAAAACAACTTGCAACAGCTGCAAAAGAAAATAAAACAATGATGAACTTTGATGGTTTCCTATATATAATAGGAAGTATACCAATGTTCATAATTACATTAATAATACTTGCAACAAACTTCTTAATGTATGCAGGAAATGGAATGACAAACGAAGAACTAATAGTAAATATCTTAAGATTTTTAATACCAACATTTTTACTACCAATTGGAACAGCAGCAATTGCAATGCTATTAGATAGAAGACCAATAAAACCAATGCTTAAAGGATTACTTTGCTATCCATTATTCATGGGTTCATGGTTACTAATAAACTTCAAATGTCTATTTAAAAGAGAAACAACATGGGAGAAAATTGACCATGTTAGAAATATAAAAATAGGAGATTCAGGAAAATCTCAAGAAGCATTAGAAATAGCTGAAAAAGTTTAAAAAATTATGAAAAATGCTTGCATTTATACCAAAAATTGGGTATAATAATAAAGAACATGAAGAACGACTAGAAGAGTGGGAACAAATCCCACTCTTAATTCATGAAAGGTTATAAAAAAGAAAGGAGAACAAATTGGCAAATATAGAAGAAAAAGTAGAAAATTTACTAAAACCAGTAATTGAAGAAAATGGTTATGACCTATATGATGTAGAATATGCAAAAGAAGGAAAAAACTATTTTTTAAGAATATATATAGATAAACCAGAAGGAATAGACTTAAAAGACTGCGAAAAAGTAAATGATTTAATAAATGACTTATTAGACAAAGCAGATTATATAAAAGAACAATACTTCTTAGAAGTATCATCTCCAGGAATAGAAAGAAACCTAAGAAAAGATAGACACCTAGAACAAAACATTGGAAATGAAATATATATAAAGTTATTCCAAAAAGATAAAAGTGGAAAAAAAGAATATGAAGGTATACTAAAGGAATTTAATGAAGAATTAATAATATTAGAAGAAGATATACAAATAGAAAGAAAAAATATAGCACAAATAAAAACAGTATATCATTGGTAAGCATTACAACTGATAATATATTTATATATTTTTCCGTAATCCCCATTCAAGAAAATGTAATTCACATACGTTCAAACATTTTCTAGAAAGGTCCCCACAATATACTTCAAAATATCTAAATATATTACCAGTTAAAATAATAAATATAATATAATGAAAGGAATGGTAGGAAAATGAAAGAACCAGCAATAGATAACAAAGAACTAATATTAGCATTAGAAGATTTAGAAAAAGAAAAAGGAATAAAAAAGGAGTATTTATTAGAATCAATTGAAACAGCTTTGCTTACAGCATATAAAAGAAATTTTGATGCATTAGATAATGTAAGAATTGAAATGGATAAAAAAACAGGTGCGACACATGTATATTCAATAAAAGAAGCTGTAGAAAAAGTAGAAGATGAAAAAACACAAATACAATTAAAAGAAGCAAAAAAAATAAATCCTGAAATAGAAGAAGGAGAAACTGTAGAAATCGAAATAGTACCAAGAAATTTTGGTAGAATTGCAGCACAAACAGCAAAACAAGTTATAATCCAAAAACTAAGAGAATTAGAAAGAGAAATAATATTCACAGAATATAATGACAGAAAAGGAGAAATAGTTACAGGATTAATACAAAAAGCAGACAAAAACATAGTAGTAATGGATTTAGGAAAACTAGAAGGAGTAATGCCTTCAAAAGAACAAATACCAACTGAAAACTATAGAGTAAATGACAAAATAAAAGGATATGTATTAGATGTAGAAAAAGGAGCAAAAGGAGCACCACAAGTTATAGTATCAAGAAGTCATCCAGACTTTGTACGTAAATTATTAGAATTTGAAATACCTGAAATATATGAAGGAGTAATTGAAATAAAAAGTGTTTCAAGAGATCCAGGATATAGAAGTAAAGTTGCTGTATATTCACCAGATCCAAATATAGACCCAGTAGGTTCATGTGTTGGACAAAAAGGAGTAAGAATACAAAATGTAATAAATGAATTACATGGAGAAAAAATAGATGTAATAGAATGGAATGAAGACCCATCAATATATATTGCATCAAGCCTACTTCCAGCAAAAATACTAGCAGTAGATATAAAACAAGAAGAAAAATTTGCACAAGTAATAGTACCAGATGACCAATTATCTTTAGCAATAGGAAAATCAGGACAAAATGCAAGACTTGCAGCAAAATTAACAAATTGGAAAATAGATATCAAATCAGAAACACAATTTAGAGAAATGTTAATGGCAGCACAAAATGAAGAAGAAACAAAAACTCAAGAAAATGAAGATGAAGAATAAAATAATAAATAAAATAAAGAAACTAAACATACAATAAGGAGGAAAGAACAATGAAAAGACAACCTCAAAGAACATGTATGGGATGTTATGAAAAAAAAGACAAAAAAGACTTAATTAGAATAGTAAAAAATAAGCAAAACGAAATAAATATAGACAAAACTGGTAAACTACAAGGACGTGGAGCATATATTTGTGACAATATAGAATGCTTAGAAAAAGCAATAAAATCAAAAAGAATTGATAAACTATTTGAACAAAAAATACCAGAAGAAATTTATGAAAAATTAAGAGGTGTAATGCTTGAAAAATAATAAAATATTAGGATTAATAGGATTAGCTGCAAGAGCTAGAAAAATATCATTTGGAGCAGATAGTGTAGAATTACAAGCACAAAAAAAGAAAGTGTATTTAATTATTCTAGCACAAAACTCATCAGTAAGAACAAAAGAAAAATTCCAAAAAATTAGTGAAAAATATAAAATACCAATAATAATAACAGAAACGATAGAAAATTTAAGTAAAGCGATAGGAAAAAATAATAAAGCAATTTTAGGAATTGAAGATATTAATTTAGCAAACGAGATACAAAAAATATATAATGGGGGTGAAGCTATTGGGTAAGATAAAAATACACGAAATAGCAAAAAAATTAGGAGTAACAAGTAAGGATATATTAGAAATAGCAAAAAAATTAAATATTGAAGCAAAAAGTCATTTGAGTGGAGTAGAACAAGAAGAAGCAGATAAAATAGAAAAAGAATTATCAAATAATGCTGAAAACAAAAAAGAAGAAAAAGTAAAAAGTAATTCTACTAAGGATGCAAAAAATAAAAATGATAAACAAGAAAAAGTAAAAAAGGAATCTAAAAAAGAAGAAAAAGCACCAGTAATTATTAGAAGAGAAGTTATAATTAGCGAAGAACCTGATAATAAAAAGACAGAAACAAAAAAAGAAGAAAAGAAAAACAATATTGGTTTTGTAGAAAGAAAGCAAAACAAAGACTATAACATAGTTTATCGTAACAAACCAAGTAAGCCAATGACTGTAAGTGAACTATTTGGTCTAAAAAAAGAAGAGCCTAAAAAAGAAGAAAAAGAGCCTGGAATACAAAAACAACAAGAAAAAGAAAAAGAAAAAGAACATGAAACATTAAAAGAAGTAGAACAAAAAGAAGAACCAAAACAAATACAAGAAAAAACTGAAATAAAAACAGAAAAACCAAAAGAAGAAAAAAATGTTCAAAACAATAAAAATCAAAATGTAAATAGAAATAATAAAGACCAAAGAAATAATAGAAACCAAAATAACAATAATAATAACTTCAATAGAAACAATAATAAATTTAACAAAAATAGAAATAATAATGGTGAAAGATTCGGTAAAAGACCACTAGATGAAAAAGGAATAGAAAAAAATATCAAAAACATTATGGCAACAGAAACAGTAGAAAAAGAAAATACTAGAGAATACAACAGAGCAATAGATAAACAAAAAAATAATAATAAATTTGATGAAAATAGAAACACAAAGAAAAACAAATCTAGAAGAAACAATATGCATAATGATTTTGATGAAGGAAAATTAAAAAGCTTAAAGCAAGCTAATAGATTATCTAATATGTTTGATGAACAAGATGGTGGAATGCTTGATTATTATGACTTAACAACAGAACGTGGAAGACGTGGTAAAAAGAAAAATAACAAAAATCAAGAAGAAAGAACAAAACAAAAAATATTTAAATTAACAGAAATAGAAATTCCAGAAACAATAACAGTAAAAGATTTAGCAGCAGAAATGAAAAAGACAACAGCAGAAGTAATTAAAAAGCTATTAGGTTATGGAATAATGGCAACAATAAATCAAGAAGTAGATTTTGATACAGCATTTCTTGTTGCTGGAGAATTTGGAATCACAGCAAATAAGAAAGAAGTTGTAACAGAAGAAGATATCCTATTTGATGATTCAGAAGACAGAGAAGAAGAATTACAAACAAGACCACCAGTAATAGTTGTTATGGGACACGTAGACCATGGAAAAACTTCACTTCTAGATGCAATTAGAAAAACAAATGTAATAGAAGGTGAAGCAGGAGGAATTACACAAGCAATAGGTGCATATCAAGTAAAAGTAAATGATAGATTAATAACATTCCTAGATACACCAGGACATGAAGCATTTACTGCAATGAGAGCAAGAGGAGCACAAATAACAGATATTGCAATATTAGTTGTAGCTGCAAATGATGGTGTAAAACCACAAACAATAGAAGCTATAAACCATGCAAAATCAGCAGGAATTCCAATAATAGT
>CALXXH010000017.1 GCA_944392635.1 uncultured Clostridia bacterium
TTATAAAAAATTAGTAATATTTTTAATATGTTTTCATATTATATATTAATTACTATTTAATGGCGATATAGCCAAGTGGTAAGGCACGAGTCTGCAAAACTCTGATCCCCGGTTCGAATCCGGGTGTCGCCTCCAATTAACCCCTATTTAGGGGTATTTTTTATTATTTATCATTATCTAAAAGTGGCTATAAATCAACATTTTTTATTTTAGATTATTTTTAAATATTTAATTTTATCTTTGTTATTACATTAGAATTACATTAGAATAGATTTTCAATTACATTAGAATAAAAATTAGCTATAAAAAAATACTATATTAAATATAAATAACATCACCTACACTCATATAAAATTAATTTCTTAACTGAAATTTTATATAAGTTCGAAAATAAAAATTCAATATTATAAAATAGAATGATTATGCAAAATAATAAATTATATACTTTATTATTTAGTAGTCTATATATTTAAAATAAGAATAAATGAACTGTTTCATTTATTCTTTAATATTTATATGTACATTTTAAAAATATCATTTACACATTTTTGTATATTTTTTTCTGGTAAGCTAATAAATTTAAGAAGTAAAACATATATTAGAACTTCCAGTATCTTTATATCCTTTAGGTCTATTGGTTTTAAATTGTATTGCATTTCTCCATGTATCATATCATTTCTTAATGTTGCTAATCTGGTTGAAATATTTTCTATTTTTTCATGTTTTTCATAATGCGTATTAACTACTTTGTTCATTATAGATGAGCAATCTTGCAATGCAAATTCTATTTCTTGCCTTAATCCAACATTACTTTTTTCTACTCCTCCAACAATCTCTTTATAATACTTTCTTTTCTTTCCTGTTTGTTTTTCTTGTATTTCCTTTAATATATTGATTATTTCATCTTTGGTTTCGCAATATTCTTTTGACCTTATATTATCTCCATAAACTTGTTTGTAGGTTCTTTCAAACTCTGCAAATATTCTGCTAATTCTCATTATATTATAAGAACTAATTGAAGCTATGTTCTTGCATAAATGCGAAAAATATATATTACCGTTTATAATTAGTTCATATATTTTTGAAACTTTTCCTTCTAAATATGATAATTTCATTATTCTTTGTCTTTTATACTTATTAGTTTCTAATTCGTTATCAATCAATTTATTATATATAATTATTCCTTTTATCTCTTTTTCACTATTTTTATTCATATCAAATGTTCTTATTTTTTCAAATTTTACATTTTTTCTATATGCAATAAATTGCATAAACTTATTTTGTATCATTATAATGTCTAATAGCTTTTTCATTTCTTTTACTTTCTTTGAAAATGAAAAAATTAGTTGTGTTTTTGATTGTAATGGATTTTCTATTTTATAATTAAAATTCCTATCTATCTTAGTTTCTACTTTAACTTGTATATCTTCATAAGAAAATGTCGCTATTTCTTTGCTTTCTTTAAGCTCACTTTCTACTATTATCTTCTTTCCTTCTTCTTCCTTTGTATATCTATATATTGAACTTGCATCATAAAAGTCATTTAATTCTTGGCTTTCAAATACCAATCCTGATATTCCAATAAATTCTTCCCTTTTATAATTATATTCAAAAACTGAATTTATTGTATACTGTATAAATCCATTTATATTCTTCTTTTTTCCTTCTGTTTGAAATATAATTCCTGTATCGTACTCTGTATATCCCTTAATGTAATTTTCAGGTATCCATTCATTTTCTTCTATGAAGTTTTTTGCAAATTCATCAAACATTTTCTGTTTATTTTCTTTTAATTTTTCTTCTGTATTTGGAATGATATACAAAATATTTTCTTTACAATCATAAAAAAACGGATTTTTATCTTCTTCATACTCTACAAATCCTCTAAGTCTTAAACATTCTTCAATATAAATTCCCATAAGCTCACCTTTATTTATTTTTTACATTAATTGTAGTATATCATATTTTTAATTATAATTGTTTTATTTTTAACATCTTTTAGTTATTTATAAAATAAAATTCTAATTTTATCTTTTTTGTTTATCTTATTTTAAAAGCTTATAAATTTTTATATGTAATTCTTCATATTTTAATTTTTCACATAAAAGATTACTCCTCCCCTTATAATAGTTTTTCTACAAAGTCACACAAAGCTTTTTCAAATTTTAGACATATAACTGTTGTAATAATCAATCATAGAAGATTGTATCCTTACACAGATAAAAATAAAAGGCTCTACTTTAATCGTAGATAACCTTTTATAAAATTAATTGAATTTTTATTTATTTAATATGGCAATACATAAAATACAACCTTATTAAATTTTATTTTATCTAATATTTATTTCATAAGTTTTACTTCCAATTTGAACATATGCAATTATAGGCTCAACAGCGTTTACGACTTCATCTGGTAAATCGCATAAATAGTACATTTGACCTACTGTTAATGGGTTAATATTAGTAATATTAGCATAAGTAAAATCTCCATCTTTATCAACTATGACTGGAAATGAGCTATATTCATATTTTTCATTATACTTTACTTTTACAGTTGCCACATCATCTGCTGTAATATCTGTTGCTTGTAAATTTTTATAATCTAATTTTATTACTAAGTATGAATGTCCTTCTTGTTTAGCCTCATAATATGTATAAAGAGTTGTTAAAACTGGTGGCTCAACTTTTTTTGAAAATTCACTTCCCTTAAAAGTTAATTCGTATTTCTCACTTTCAATTACTGGCACATCTTGAGTAAGAACTTCATTTTGTTCAGTTTCTATTTTACTAGAATTTTCTTGTTTTGAATTATTATTTTCTATTTCTTTTTCAACATTAGAAGTTTTATTTGTTGTTGCTTGTTCACTTTCTTTTGCATTTTTATTTGTATCTTCTTTAAGAAAAAACTTATGTTCAACAACTAATGTAACAATTATTGTTAAAATAATAATTATTGCTATACCACTTATTTTCTTTACTATTTCTTTTGATTTGTTTTTATTTTCTTCCATTTTAATAATCCCCCTATATTTTGCTTAAAATGTTATCATAATTTACATTTTCATATATTGTAGCTTGTTCCCATGTTTCATTTACTGTTTTTGTTAATCCTTCAAAAATAGCTTTTAAGAATTCTCCTCCTAATTCAATGCCACTACTATCAACTGTTGTATTTCCTGCTTGAGCTACTGCTTCTGCATAATCACTCTCTACAAATGTACAACCTGTCATTTCTCCATCTCTAGTTACAATTATTCTTCTTACAGTTTCATCGTTAGCCCCTACTGTATCCATATCAAACAAGTAAACTGTTTCTCCTTGTTCATTTGTTGTTTTTCTAGCTTCATACAATTTTTTACAAAAATCCTTTAATGCAACTGGTTCTACTGGTTTTACAACTTCTGTATAATCAGTTTCGTTAGTATTAGCTTCTTCTTGTTTTGGATTTAACAACTGATTATTTACATTCACTAATTCGCTTAATAATTCTTTTTCATCATTGTTCAATGTTATTTCTTCTGCAACTGTTAATGTTTTCTTGTTATCATCTGTTGTTCCTCTAAAATAGCATACAAAATAAATTGCCACTGCTACAATTATCACTGTTAAAACTATAAAGATTATTTTTTTAGTTTTTGACTTCATTATTACCACCTCCTCTTTTATTTTTTAATTTTATATTACAATTATTACTGCAATTAAAATTGTTACATCCATCACAATAATAATTATAAAAACTATAATACCTATTCTTGCAATTTATTTGTGTAATTCCTCGTATATTTTCAATTTCAATTTTTATATATTCTCTTGTTTCAAATAAATCTCCATTTTTTAATAAAATTTCTATATTTTTTAATATCTTTAAAAAGTTTTCTATTTCCATTTCCTTTAACTCCATTTAAAATTCAATATAATTATATCTTATTTTACTCTCACTTGCAAGTGCTACCTTTATAAGTGCCCTTCATATAAAATGTTAAAAAAATATAGGAGAGTAATTAAGTGATAAAAATAAATGTTGAAAAAATTTTAAAGGAACAAGGAAAAACTAAATCATGGCTTTGTGATGAAATGGACATTTCATTTTATAATTTAAATAAAGCCATTAAAAGTGGCAAAAAATCAATAAGCTACAAATACTTAGAACGGTTTTGCAAAAGCTTTAAATTGTAGTTTTGATGATTTGTTAACGATTGTAGATGATGACAAAGAAAAATAATTATATTATCTTGCAAATATCTTTTGAATTTCTTTGTCTATCTTTTTATTTAATTTTATTGTTTTCCAATTATTTTCTCCATATTTATGTATGTATTCTTTATGCTTATCCATAAGTTGATTTATTTTTTTATTGATTACAATTTCTAAGTTTTTTCTATATAAACTTACTGTTTTAATTCCTGCTTCTCTCCAATTTTCCTCCTGTAAAGATTTCTTTATATCTTCCAAAATGTTCAATGCTATTTCTTTTTTCATTTCTTTATAACTCCTAACTATTTCTATCAAAATCTAATTCTATTTCTGTGTTATCCTTTAATACCAATTTAAAACTATCTTTATCTTTTGAACTATAAAAGCTATTGACTTCATTTAAGTTTATTTCTATATCATAATCTTCTACATCATCACGAACCGAATTATTAATTAAAAGCTTTGTATCTTTAATTATAAAAATACTTTTGTTTATTGTTATTAAAGTTTTTATAGTTCCTTTTATATAAATATATAAGTCTTTTTCTTCATTAAAATATAAATATTTTTTAAATTTTTCAAATGTTATATCCTCCATATATCTTACTCCTTCTTATTTAAACAATTTCAACTTACATTTTATCGATTTGCCAGTAAAACGATTTTAACACATTTATATTATAAATCAATAAAAATAAATTTTGAGGAAATAATATTAATATGAACAAAATTATTAAATATAACGAAGAAAGTTTAAATGTCATAGGAAATAAAGTTAGAAAATATAGAGAAACTAATAAATGGTCTTTAACAGATTTATCAAATAAATTAATGCTTTTAGGCATTGATGTTCCTAAATCTTCATTGCAAAATATTGAAACTGGCAAAAGGGTTGTTAAAGAATATGAATTTTATGCACTCTGTAAAGTTTTTGGTATTTCAATGGAAGAAATGTTAAAAGATTTTATAAAAATTTTAAAATAAAGGAATTTGCATTAGTTATTATAGTGTAAATTCTTTTTTGTATAGATGACTTGTTCTGCCCATAGCCTACTTTTTATTTTCTATAATCTCAATAACCTAAACTAGGGGGGATATGAAAAGACTAGCAAAAGCTAGTCAATTATTGTTGTATGTCTATTTCAAAATCTTTAAATTTTAAAATAAAATGCCAAACATTTATTATCTTAATTTTCTGTATATAATCCACACTAATTATAAAATTTTGATATTCTCTATTAGATAAAAATATTTTTTTCTTGTCTAGTGCTATTTTTGTATTTTCTAAAATAATGGTACTACTTATTATACCTGTAATATTTATATGTGTAGTTGCATTTCTAAAGTATTTTAGTAATATATGTTTTAATATGTTATATTTTATTAACATTTTTTAATTCCTCTTTCTTTTAATATCGCATAGAAGGATGTTTTCCCTATTTTTAGTGCTGTATATGTTTCTACTCCTGTTTGCTCATTATCTATATACTTTTTTAGTTGCTCTTGTAATTCTTTTTCATTTATTTTTAATTTTGGTCTACCAACTTTATTTTTCGTATTATTCATTTTTTATCACTTCTTTCATATATTTTAATAAAATCATAAAATTTGTTTCTTTTTAGTCCTGTTAATTCAATTCCTTTTGTTGCTGTTATTTCGCCGTTTTTCCATTTTTTATAAACTTCTTCAAAATTGTCTGGTATTTTTACTGAAGGTCTACCAAATTTTACATTTTTTGCTTTAGCTACTGCAATTCCGTTCTGCTTGTCTTTTTCGTATTGTTTCTCGTTCATTTTGAGCTTTCCAGCTCATTATTTCAAATATTATATTATTTATCATTTTTACAAGTGGTTTTATATTTTCATCATCATAATTAATATTAAGGGCTGGAAGGTCTAAAACTCGGACATTGATTTCATTATTTTTAAAATATTCCCATTCTTTTTTTAATTCTTCTTGATTTCTTCCAATTCTATCTAGTTCCTTAATAACCAATGTATCGCCTTTTTCTAATGATTTTTTCATATATTGATAACCAATTCTTTCAAAATCTTTTCCACTTTGTTTATCTTGATATATGTATTTTTCTTCTATTCCTAATTTTTTTAATTCTTCAAGTTGTCTGTCTAAATTTTGGTCTTTGCTTGATACTCGAATATAAGCCACTATTTTTCCCATTTTATCATCTCCATTTTATATACTTTGTTTATAAAAGTGATACTAAGTTTTTAAATATTTATAAAGTCTTTTACACACTTTTATAAACAAGATTTTTATATATTTTTTAATGTTTATTTTTCTATACTTTTTTAAACAGTCATTTTTTGCCTCTTCCTGCCATTAAAAATATTAATATTATTTGTATTATAAATAATGTCATATTTTTATACCTTCTTTCGTTTTTTATTTTTTAACAATTATAAACTTTAGTATATCTTCATTTATCCTAGAATATCTTTCAATTTCTAAAATATCATCTTTATTTGCTTTTATTATAAATATAATGTAATAACCTTCTTTATTTTTCTGAACTTCATAAGCTAGTCTTTTCTTGCCTAATTCTTCTATCTCTTTTATTTCGTATTTTGACAAATACTCTTTTATTGAATTAAAAGCCTTTTTATACTCTTCCTCTGTAAAAATCCCTTTTAAAATTTGTATCATTTCATAAATATTTTTCTTCTCCATTTCCTTTTCCTCCTATTTTTAATTTTCTACAAATACATTTTTTCAAGTTCTTTTTTAGTTCCAATTTTAAATCCACTTTGCTTCAAAAATTCTTTTAAATGTTTTGTACTTGTCGCACTATAAAAACCATTAATATGTAATTTACCGTTTTTTATTTCTGCAATTATTGTATCGTAACTTTTTAATTTTATAGTGCCATTTTCTCTTATGATTTTTGCCTTGCCATAAAAAGATTTTTGCCTACAATAAATTGGTTGTAATTCTTCCATAATAAAAACGCCCTCCTTTCAAAATATTTTTGTTTCAAAATATCTTGAAAAAAGAACGCAAAAATGGTATTATTAATAAGAAGTATCTTTCAAGATATTTCGATTTCGTGCTTTCGCGATGTAATTTTCTAGTTTGCCGACTACTATTACATCGTGAAAGTTTTTTATTTTGTTCTTTTAGAACTATATAAATGTTACCATATTTATATAAAAATGTCAATACTTAGAATTTATCTTTCTCTTACTCCCCCAACGGTTACACCCATTTGTAACTTGCATATTTTTACAATTTTTTAACTCTATATTATATCGCAAATTTTCGTTTATCCAGCAAATTTTAAAATAAAAAAATTTATTTTTTAATGTTATACATTTTAAATTAATATATATGCTTAAAATTACAATATAATATTGCTTATTTCTTGTTTCGAGTAAAACTAAATAATAAATACCTCGATTTCAGTTCTTTTATAATTTAATTAGAAAAGTAATAAAGTTTAGCCCATTTTATTTCTTAAAACCAAAGTTTTATTTTCGATGTTTTTTTCAAATATAAAAATATCATCTGTTTGCATATCTGTATTTTAGTTGATTTTTTGTACTAAATAATTATTATTTTACTGTTAATAAGTTATCTATATTTTCTTTATTTTTTTGTTTTCTTTCGCTATAAAAAAATTATTTTAATCAAAACAACTTCATATTTCTTTAGTTCATTAATTACAAAATTCTAGCAAAATTCTTTTTAGATACTATATAAAGAACAGAATCTTAATTTTATCAATATGGCAATTCATTGCATTGTATATGTTTGCTTTTTATTCCTTTTGTTCTTTTTACTAAATTCCTAAAAAATATTCATTATTTTATATCAAAAAAATTATTATAAACAATAAAACTCGAAACTCTAAGCATTTTATCACAAATTTTAAAAGGAGTAGATAGCTTAAAAATTACTTGATTTTATTAATTATACTATTATTTTATTGTACTTTAATAATTTTAGATATAGAAAATTTTAGTTTTAATTGTATTTTTATTATTTAAAGTTTATTTGCATACAAGTCGTTTTCTTTTACTTACATCTTTCTTCTTTTATCTCTTAAATATTAAAACTTCATTATTATAGTGTTTAAAACTTAAATACTATATGTGTTAATTAATTCTAATACTGGTTGTTTCTTACTGTTTTCTTTTCATTTATTAATGTCTATACCAAATATGTATTAATCTTTTACTTGATTAATTATTTTACTGTTTTTTATAAAATATGATTATTATGATTTCTTTTACCTTTTACCATTTCTTCTATTAATATGAAAATACCTATTTCTATACATATAATGAAACTAATTTATTTTTTGTCTTTTTGTTGTTTTTTCTTTACAAGTATATTTTCTTTTTTATTTTTATACTAGACATACTTTTTATAGATTTAAAAAATCCATTTTTCAACTTTCTAAAAATTAAAAAATTTCAAATTCAAAAAAATGAGGGGATACTATTTTACTTATCACAAAATATTCCCTCACAATTTCCTATATTCATTTCTCTAAAATTTTACTTAGTTTCTCTTTCAAAACGCCTTCATCTATTTCATAATTTATAAATAATCCTCTATATTCTTTCAACTTTTTTTTAATTCTAGTTATATTCCTTCTTATATTAAGATTAAAATCTATATTCAAAAGTTCGGGTATAATAGAATAGTGCCATTTTATAATTCCGTATTTTTTGTCATCTTCTTCATATAACCATTTCTCGTATAAATTTTCTTCTTTTTTAGGTATATATGAAAAATACTCATCTTCTTCTGTAAATTCTTGATATCCTTCATGTACAAGCATAGTATTTACTTTTTCTCCAGTTACTGTTAAATTTGTTCCCAATAATATAGTTATAACGTATCCCATATCACTGACTTTTAAATATTCTTCTCTCTCGTCAAAAATTTCTTCTATATAATTTAATAATTTAATGTTTTCTCTTTCCATTTATAACCTCCAATTCTTACTGTTTTTGCATGTTTTAAATATTATTAGTATTCAGTTACATTTTTTGTTAATTTCTTGCTTCGCATGAACTCAATGGATAAGAAGTAATAGCGTTGCTATTAGCTTCTATCCATATTTTGATTCTTTAATTTCTTTTAAAAAGTTTACCTCTTTCTATAATAAGAAAAAGAAAGGTAAAGAATTTTAGAACAAGAATAATTTGATACACAGCGTGTAGAAAATTATTCTGTATATACAACGAAGTAGATATATACCCAAACATGTAACTGAATTTTACTACTCAAAAAAAATATACTGTCCTTTTTCTGTTATTCTATTTCTTTTCATAAAATCTATAACTTCCACTTTATTAAGTACTTTGTTGCAAAAAATTGAACTAGCATTTTTTTTGTTATAATCTATTCCAATGTATTGACCTATTTTCTTTTTCCTATATTTATTTTTTTGTACAACTCCTTTTGAATCTTTAGTTTTTATTTCTTCTGGAACTGAACCTTCTAAAATATTTCTAAATAGTATAATAGTTTTTTGAGCATAAGTCCCAAAAATTTTATCTAACTCAAAATTATCATATATATGTTTAATCTTTTTTCTTTTAAAAGAAAATTCTTGATAATTATATTTAGATTCTTGTATCAATTTACAATTTGGCAACATGTCACATATCATATTAAAAACGACATTATCTTTTGTTATTATTACTACATTTGTTTCTTGGCTCATATCTCTATTCACTCTTTTTATAGCTTGATATATTTCACTTGCTACTAGTTGTTTTCTATACATTTCAAAATCCCTATCATTAAGTTCGTAAATATCTCCATGCTTTCCTCCATTTCACGTTGGGGCTGATATAAATATATCTTCCCCTATTTCATCATAAGTTTTCCTAGAAAAATATAAATATTCTAAAACAATTTCTTTATCTGGTAGATATGGAGTACATGCAATAATAACATTTTTCATATTTTTATAATCATTGTTACTTCTTAAATTAGCAAAATATGTAGATTTATATCCTGTATAATCTCTATTTGCACTTTTCATATTGTCAATTATTAAAGTTTCATTTTTACCTAAGTCATCTGCTATTTTACATATTACATCTCTATAATTTGAATACTTTTCTTTTCCTGAGGCACTAGAATTTTCAAATATTTGAATGATGTTCCACTTTGAATAATCTAATACGCTTTCATACTCTTTAACATTAAATAATTTAGGGTTTAATTTATAAGCACCATTTAATTTTGCAGAAGCATCTAAAATAAAATTGTTGTTTAATTTCCAATATTCTACATTCCTATCTATTGTGTAAAGAATATAATTTTCAACAAGACATGTTCCATTATAAAAATGCCATATATCCTCTATTCTGTGTATTAATTCCTTTTTAGTTGTTTCTAGTCTTTTTAAAAATTCATCTTCTATATTTTCATATATTAACTTTTTTAATTTATTTATCAACTTTTTTATAATTTTCTTGTCTGTTTTCGCATTAAAGAAATGTCTTTTGTTGTCAATAGTTGATAGGGTTTCATCTAGTTCCTCCACAATTTTTCCAAATAAAGAAATTAGACTTTTATTTGCTAACTTACTTTCTATTTCTTTTATGTTCGCTAAAGAAAATGTTTTTATTGTAGATAATGAAAACCATTCATCTATAATTAACAAATTTCTATCCTCTTTAAATTTTTTTATCATGCCTTTGTCATTTGCTGACATTTCATATAACCTTTGTGTTATAGCAACTATTGGATATATTTTTAATTTTATTTTTATATCTTTTTTGCTTTTTACAGTATCTTCATTTATTGCAAAGGCTATTTCTTCTCCAAATGCTTTATTTATTTCTTTTACCATTTCTTGTCCACTTCTTTTAGTTTTTGCAACATAAATTGCTCCTTTTTGTTTTGGATATGTATATTTGTCAATTAATGCAATTAAAACATCATGTGTCTTTCCTAAACCACATTCACGAGGTTCTATTTTAAATCTATCTCTATTAAAATATATAAACTTGTTGTCTACTATATCAAATTCATTTTGCCCATTTATGATATCCTGAATGAAATTTTTTTTATGAAATTTTAATTTCGCTATGTTGCAATTTTTTATATCATATTCTTTTTGTCTATCTAAATATTCTACTGCTGTTAATACATTATTTATTCCCTTCATATATTACACCGCCTTGTTGTTTAAATTAATTCTTCTAGCACATAAAAAAATATGTGCTAGGTACTTTTTTATATGTCCATATTTTTTATAGACAATATTTTTCTAATTTTTTCTCTTTCTAAAAAATGAATTCTCCAATGTCCTCCTACCACTTTTGTTTTCACCAAAGAATTTTTGGCAGGTTTTCCAACTTTTTTTACTAAAGTTCTATACACTTCTGGTCTTGAAGTATAAATATCTATTGTTTTTGAGAAGTAATCTACATTGATAGTAGTTTCCTGTTCTTCTACAGGATTTTTAACTATTTTTATTCTTCCCATACTTCCTCTCTCCCTTCTAAACTAGAGTTCCTTCATTTTCATTTAAAATTCTAAGCAATTTTTTGTGTTCAATTTGCCAATGACCTATTTTTACACCAAACTTTTTTAAGAATTCTAGTGCTTTATTTGCATTAACTCCTAACAATTTACTTACATCTCTGTAATTATACATAATTACAATATCTTCATCTTCTTCTTGAAGAACTTCTTCTAAAACTTCTTCTTCCATTTTTTATGCTCCCTTCTTTATTTTCTTTTTTTATCTTTTGAAACGCGTTTCTCTTAATCGTTAACCTATTTTTTATTATCTTAGGTTGTTCGACTATAATCATCTTACCATGTTTTAAAAACACAAAAATAAGGGAATTTAATATTAAATTCCCCACTTTTTTCTAAAATTAAATACATCTTTTTCTGTTTCTAATATATTATCTCCATTTTGTTCCTCTATATCTCTTTTTATTAGATATTCAAAATCTGTATTTTTTAATTCTTTAACCTTGTCTATTATTTTTAACAGTGTTTCTAGTGTTATATATTCTATATTTCCTTCTAAAACATCTTCGATGAAACCTGTTTCTTTTCCTAATTCTAATGAAATACACTTCTTTTCTATACTTGGCAATTCTAAAAAATAATTTAACATATACTTTTTTAGACTCAAAAATTGAAGAGTCATTTTTTTATTTACTATGTTTTTTCCTACAAATTTTTTTGTATTTTTTAAATTTGTTGTATTATTACTTAACAAATCTTCCATTATACTTGAAGGAATAACTATTATCCATTTTTTTAAATTAAAGGCACTTTTTATTGGATTTTCCTTATATTCCAAAAAACATTTTTCTTTTATTTTTCTAATTTCTTTTTCGCTCTGTTCAAAATAAGGATTTACTTTATATTTATCTAATAACATTATTATTTCATAATCATCTAAGAAACCATATATTTTAAATAAGCTATAAATTCTTAAATAATAAGAATTTATATTATATTTTTCACGATTTGCTTCTTTACTTTTTCTTATTTTATTATGCTCAATATCATATAGCATGGTTTCATTAGCTCCATATTCTCCATAATTTTTGTTAAAATTTCGTACTCCGTGTTTCATATATTTTGTATAATCAAATTCATTTTCCATAAATTCTTTTAAAACTTCTCCTAAATATTTGCTTTTTCTTCCATTATACATTCTAGGAGTCAATTTATACGGTGATTGTTTAAAATTATAATATTCCCTTTGAAATCTTAATTCATCACCGATATTCTTAATTTCTATTAACTTAGTTTTAAATTCTTTCCTCATCTTTTCTCCTTAAATTTGTGGGTAATTTTAATACAAATTCCCTTATTTTTTAATTTTATATTATAGTATAATATAGTCAAATAAACAAGTACATTGACATTTATTAATTATCTCTTTATAATCTTAATGAAAAATGGTGTATGAAGTTTTGGTCGACCACACACACCATTTGACAATTCACAAACACTTGTTAAAGCGTTCGTAATTGCATTATAGCATATTTATGAACTCTTTTTCAAGTACTAAAATTTTTGAAGGAGTTGATAATATGGGAAGACGTGCAAAAGGAGAAGGAACTCTATACAAAACAATTCAAAAGGAAGATAGAAAACAGTATCGCCTAAAAATAGAATGTGAAACTTGTAGAAATTGCACAAATAGAGAGTTGTGTGATAATAGAATAGGAACTAAAAAATGTAAAAAATGCAAGGAGTGTACTGACTGTCTAAATTATTGCGATAGATTTTATTGTCATGTTTATCATTTAGCTCAAGCAACGATAAATGGCAGACAACAAACAATTGCAACAGGAAAAAAGCAAAAGGAAGTAAATAGGAAAAAAACAGAAAAATTATCTAAAATAGACAATGGAAAATATGTAGGCAAAAACGATATTACATTTTCACAACAACTTAGATACACAATGCAGAAAAATCTTGAAGAAGAAAAAATAGGGGAAAATACATATAATAGAAACCTTGAAACAATCAAAGGAATAGAAAAGAAAAATCCTGAGATTACCTCTAAAAAACTTCAAAAAGTAACTAGAGATGACATACTAGAAATACTGCGTTCAAATAAAAAGAACAGTCAAAGTGTTATTGAAAAAGCTTATGATATAATTAATGTTTCACTAAAAAAGGCTGTAAAAGATAAATTAATTGAAGAAGATAACAATCCTATCGAAGATATCGAAAGAACTAGCATTTTAAGTGAAAAGGATAAAAAAATAGCAATACCTTTTACTGTAGAAGAAACCCAAAGAATTATAAAATACATAGATGAACATGCTGAAAATTTAGTAGATATTAAAGCAAAAATTGACTCAATATCAATGAAAAACTTAATTAAATTAAGTTTTGCTTTCGGGACACGATGTGGTGAACTATCTTCAATAAACATTGATAAACATATAGACTTTGATGCAAAAAAAATAATAATTGAAAGAACGCTTACTAGGAATAAGAAAAAACAAGTTATAATAGGCAAAAATACAAAAACAGGGAAAAAAGCAAAAAAAAGAGGAAATAAGGATAGTAGAGAAATACTTTTTGATTTGATATACTCTAAATATGAAATAGAAGAAATATTAGAAGAACAAATTGAAAATGCACAAAACATATCTGGCAATAAAGATAATTTATTATTCTGCAATAAAGATGGTACTTACATAGATGTAAAACACATAACTTGCATTTTCAAAAAGATTTGTAGACAAGCAAATGTAAAAATGGACTTGACAACTGGATGTCATATACACATGACAAGACATACTGTAGTAACCAGATTAATAGAAAGTGGTATGAATATATATGCAATTAGTAAAATTATAGGTACTTCAAGAGCTGTATTAGAAAAAACTTATGCACATATTCTTGATGATTTTGTGGAAAAAGAAATAGAAAAAAGCAAACAAAATATGGAAGAGCAAAGCCTACTATTTAATGATGAACATAAAAAGCAAAGCTCAAATATAATTCCTTTTCCTAAAATTAAAACAAGTTAAATTACATTAGAATTACATTAGAATAGTTTATAATATCGTAAAAACATTGGTATTATTAACATTCGAAAGTATCCAAACCGACTGTCGCCTCCAAAACCCTAGTATAAAAATACTAGGGGTTATTTTTTATTATTTGAAACGAGTACTTGTACCGAGCATTTTTGTCTTTGCTTACAAGCTGTAAAAATTTTATAAA
>CALXXH010000018.1 GCA_944392635.1 uncultured Clostridia bacterium
ATTTCATCTACTAATTCAAATCTTACCTTTTGACCAGTAATATTATCAGGTCTTTCAGGTATTTCTTCTAAAAACATTTTCTCAGGTCTTACCCAAATGGAGCGACCATCATCTCTATAATATAAAGGTTTATAAACTACCATTCTTTCTTTAGTTTCCGAGTCATATGCCACATTTTCAACAAAATAATAATTACCTTTGAAGTGGCGATAAACTCGTCCAATTTTAACTTCTTCCATTAAACATCGCTCCTTTTTTTATATAATGATAACATTATACAATAATTTCTAATAAATGGCAACAAATTGGGAAAAATAAAAGTATAATTATTAGATAACTTATAAAATTCTATTCATTAAATGGCTAACATTACAGAATATACGAATTCTAACATTCTAAAGTAGGCACCTCTCAAAAACAAGTTTGAGATTCTCCTACTTGATAATGAAAGAATTTGTAATATTCTTTCATTCACACATTTAATTTCATATAATTTTATAAGTTATCTAAGAAATTGATAAAAAGGAAGAGAAAAAATGCTATTTGAATTTTTAAAATTTATTATATATTCAGGTTTAATAGTTTTAATATCAAAATTTGTATTAGTAACAACACTAAGAAAATTAGCAGAAAGTATGCAATTGAAATCTAAAACAGTTGGAAACATAGCAGGAATTGCAACATCTATACCAGAGTTGTTAACTGTTACAATTTCAAGTGCAAATGGACTTTTTAGTGCAACAATTTTTAATGTGTTAAGTTCTAATATAATAAACTTTATACAATATATATTTGCCATATTATCAAATAAAAATACTAAGAGTATAAAAAATAAAGCGATAATAATAGATATATTATTAGTAATTACAACAATAATAATTCCATTATTAATAGTTATTTTAAAAATAGATATTAATATACTATCTATACCAATATTTTTAATCTTGTATATTCTATTTATAGTAATAAACAATAAGAGTCATAAAAAATATTTAAAAAAAGAAAATATAGAACTTGAAAAAAATGATAAAGAAAAAAATAATAAAAGTGGAAAAAGAATAACAATATATATAATTATCATTTTAATAGTTGGACTTTTACTTTATATAATAGGAGAAATGTTAGGAAATGTATTAGAAAATCTAGCAAATGTATTTAATATTTCACAAATGATTATAGGAATATTACTAGGATTTGTAACAAGTATTCCAGAATTAATTACTTTTTTCGAATCACAGAAACATCATAAAAATAAAGAAAATGATATTTTAGGAGTGATAGAGGCAACAAATAATTTGTTAAGTTCGAATACTTTAAATCTATTTATAATACAAAGTATAGGAATATCGATATACAAAATATTTACCTGCTGATAAAATATTGAAAAATACTTGACAAAAGTAAAAGAGATAGTGTATAATAGTATTCGTTACAAGAAGAAGTCAAAACTTCTCACCTTATCTATACTAGGAAAAAGGTTAGAAATTAAATATGTAAATAATAGCAATATTATTATGTATTTTTGAATTTGACTTGTAACAAAAGTCAAATTTTTTATATTTTGGAGGTGTTTTATATAAAACAGGAATTACCAATCAATAGACAAATTAGAGCAAAAGAAGTGCAATTAATTGGGGAGACAGGAGAAAAATTAGGAGTTATTTCTTTGCAAGAGGCTTTATCAAAAGCTGAAGAAAAAAATTTGGATTTAGTGTTAGTAGCACCAAATTCTAATCCACCAGTTTGTAAAATTATGAACTATGGAAAATACAAATTTGAACAAGCAAAAAAGGAAAAAGAAGCTAAGAAAAAGCAAAAAGTTCTTGAAGTAAAAGAAATAAGAGTAACTCCAAACATTGAAGAACATGATTTTGGTTTTAAAGCTAAAAATGCAAGAAAATTTATTTTAGATGGAAACAAAGTAAAAATTACAGTACGTTTTAGAGGAAGAGAAGTAAATAACTCAAAAGCAGGAGAAAATGTATTAAATAAATTTATAACTGCATTAGAAGATGTAGCAAATGTAGAAAAAGAGCCAAAATTAGAAGGTAGAAACATGTTTACAATTTTAGCTAAAAAAACAGATAAATAAGAAAACAATCTGTTAATATATAAAGATAAAATGAAAGGAGCGAATAACTATGCCAAAATTAAAAACAAATAAAGCTGCTAAAAAAAGATATTCATTAACAGCTACAGGTAAAGTTAAAAGAACAAAATCAAACAGAAGACATTTACTTGCAAACAAAACAAGTAGACAAAAAAAATCAGGAAAAATTCAAAATGCTTATGCAGATAAGACATGTGAAAATACAATTAAAAAATTATTACCATATGGTAACTAAGTAGAAAATATAATTAAAATTAAGGGAAAATCATTTATTCACAAGGGTAAGGGACACTCTTTAAGCAGAGTGGAAATACCTTGAGGTAAAAGAGTGTCCCTTGTCAATAGAAAAGAGGAGGGAATATAAATGGCAAGAGTAAAAACAGCAAGAACAACAAGAGCAAGACATAAAAAAGTATTAAAACAAGCAAAAGGATATTATGGAGCAAAACACTATAGATTTAGAAATGCAAATCAAGCAGTTATGAAATCTTTATCATATGCATATGTTGGAAGAAAAGACAAAAAAAGTAATTTTAGAAAATTATGGATAGCAAGAATCAATGCAGCAGCAAGAATGAATGGAACAACATATAGCAAAATGATAGCAGGATTAAAGAAAGCAAATGTTACAATAAATAGAAAAATGTTAGCAGAACTTGCAGTAACAGATCCAAAAGCATTTACAGAGATTGCTGAAATTGCAAAAAAAGCTTAGATATAATAAAAAATAAAGTTATTATTACAAATAGCTTTATTTTTTTGTTTTAATTTTCGATTTATTTTTTATAAATATTTTGCTTCTACTTATTGTTTCTTCATTTTAGGCTTAGAAATAAGAGCTGCCAAATATCCAAAAAATACAGCAGCAGCAATACCACCTGCAGCAGCTTTAACACCACCAACGAAGCTACCGACTAATCCCATTTGCTGTGTAGCTTCAATAGCACCTTTAGCAAGATTATAACCAAAACCAGTAAGTGGAACAGTGGCTCCAGCTCCAGCAAAATCAACTAAATATTGATAAACACCAAGACCACCCAAAATCGCACCAGTCGTAACGAAAATAACCAAAATTCTTGCAGGAGTAAGTTTAGTTTTATCAATTAGAATTTGACCTATAATACAAATAAGTCCGTCCAACAACAAAACATTTTAATAAAACAGTCCAGTCAAAAACATTAGCCCAATTAATATCCATAATAACAAATCCTTTCTTTAATAAAAATATCAAGGTCTGTCCCTAAATCCCCCCCGAAAACAGGGATTTTAAGGACCGTCCCCTAATCCCTGTTAAATTTCAATACTTATTGCATGTGCAATTCCTGGGATTGATTCACCTTGTTGTGATGTAGTTGAATTCATTAAAGCACCAGTCGCAATTAATAACATTTTTTTGATCTTCTTTTCTTTTAATTGCTTAAAGAAATAACCAGAAAAAACTGTACCACAACAAGCGCAACCACTACCACCACTATGTGTATCTTGAGATGCTTTATCAAATATTAAAATTCCACAGTCATTATAATTTGATTTAATGTTATATCCCTTAGATTTTAAAATATCAATTACAATTTCTTTTCCAACATATCCTAAATCTCCACTAATAATTGCATCATAATAACTTGGATTTCTTCCAGTATCTTTAAAATGAGCAATTAAAGTATCAGCAAAAGCTGGAGCCATAGCAGCACCCATATTATTACCATCTTTGATTCCCATATCTACAATTTTTCCTGGAGTTATATTAGTTATATAAGGCCCTGAACCATTTTTAGTTAAAATTGCTGCACCTGAACCTGTAACTGTCCATTGACTTGTAGGAGGTCTTTGATTTCCTAATTCTAGAGGAAAACGGAATTGTTTTTCAGCACTACAAAAATGGCTAGAAGTAGCACATAATACATTTTCAGCAACACTCTCTACAAAAACAGCACCTAAAGATAAAGATTCAACAAAAGTAGAACAAGCACCAAAAACTCCAAAAAAAGGAATATTTAATTCTCTTAAACCAAAACTTGAAGAAATACATTGATTTAACAAATCACCTGCAAACATGTAATCTATTTTTTCACTAGGTACACCTGATTTAGAAATAACAGTATTTACAGTTTCTTTAATAATTTTACTCTCAGCCTTTTCCCAAGTTTTTTCTCCCCAAAATTCATCTTCTAAAGTCTGGTCAAAATATTTAGCAAGTGGTCCTTGTGCTTCCTTTGGACCAACAATAGAGGCACATTCCAGAATTGTAGGAGGATTATTAAATTTAATAGTTTGTTTACCAATTCTTTCCAAAAAATCATCTCCAATCTTGAGGATTTGGGGACGGCCCCAAATCCTTAAACTAAAGTTATACTTTGTGTATTAAAAATTAAATATATAATTCCAATTAATATTGAAGTAGATATACCAAATACTAATACTGGACCTGCAACTGTAAACATTTTTCCTCCAACACCCATGACATATCCTTCAGATTTGTATTCCATTGCAGGAGATACAATTGAATTTGCAAAACCAGTAATAGGGATAAGTGAACCAGCTCCTGCAAATTTTCCTATTTTATTAAATAAATTTAAACCAGTTAAAAATGCAGAAATACCAATTAATAGTATGGAAACAATAGTACCAGATGTTGATGTATCAAAGCCACGTTCTTTACATATATTAAGAATAATCTGCCCAATTGTACAAATAAGACCTCCAACCCAAAATGCATTAAAACAATTTTTTATAATTGGAGAATTAGGAGATTTTTTATCAACATAGTCTTGATATGTTTTTTTAGTTTCTAATGGATCCATATTAATGCTCCTTTCTGTTCGTATCAATAATAAAACTAATATCTAAGTCTACAAAATATTCAGCAATTTTGTTTCCATCAATAGTAGCTCTTTGTTCAATAACTGTAACTTCTGATAGATAATCAATTGTTTTAGAAGCTTCTGCTATAGCTTTTACAATTGCATCTTTCCAAGAAACAGTAGAATTACCAGTTATAATTAAATGCTTTTTAATATCCATAAACATCATCCTTTCAAAAATATCTTTACCAAACTTAGAAAAAATATACAAAAAATATAGAAATTTTATACAAAAAAATATATAATCTAAAATATAAGATAAGTGAAAGGATTATGGAGAAAATAATGATAGATAAAACAAGAGAAATAGCATTAAAAACTTTATACAAAATAGATAAAGAAAAAGCATATTCAAATATAGTATTAAATGAAATGATAAAACAAAATAAAGGAAAATTACAAGATAGAGATATTTCGTTAATTACAGAAATTATATATGGTACAACGACATGGAGGTTGACATTAGATGAAATCATAAAAAAGTATTCTAAAATAAAATTAAAGAAAATATCAACATGGATTTTAAATATTTTAAGAATGGGAGTTTATCAAATAATATTTTTAGATAAAATACCAAAATCTGCAGCTGTTAATGAAAGTGTGGAACTTGCTAAACGATATGGTCATAAATCTAGTAGTAATTTTGTTAATGCTATTTTAAGAAAAGTAAATAAAGAAGATTATGAAGAATTATTCAATATTAAAAATGATATTGAAAGAATTTCCAAAACATATTCAATACCTACTTGGATTTTGCAAAGATTAACTGAAAAATTAGAAATACAAGATATAGAAGAAATTGCAAAAGCTTCAAATTTAAAACCAAAAATTTCTATTAGAATAAATAACTTAAAAACATCAAAAGAAAATTTAATAAAAAAACTAGAAAAAAGGAATATTAAAATTAAAGAAGGTTTATTAGAAGATTTCCTAACTTTAGAAAATACAAAAAATATAGAAGAAATACCTGAATTTAAACAAGGAGAATTTACGGTGCAAGATGAAACAGCAGGATTAATTGCAATAGTTTTGGAACCAGATAAAAATGATACAATTCTAGATGCATGTAGTAGTCCAGGAGGAAAAACAACATATTTAGCAGAAATGATGGAAGATAAAGGAAAGATTACTGCATGGGATATACATGAACATAGAACAAAGCTAGTAGAAAATACTGCTAAAAGATTAGAAATTACAAATATAGAAGTAGAAGTAAATGATGCTACAATATATAATGAAAAATATAAAGAAAAATTTGATAAAATTCTATTAGATGTACCATGTTTAGGAATTGGAGTATTAAAAAGAAAACCAGATATCAAATGGCAAAAAGAAGAAAAAGATATAGAAGAAATTAGTAAAACACAAAAACAAATATTAAAAAATTGTTCACAATATTTGAAAAAAGGTGGAAAATTAGTTTATTCAACCTGTAGTATATTGAAAGAAGAAAATGAAGATATAATTAATGAATTTTTAGAAAATAATAAAAATTTTGAAATTGAAAAAATTGATTTAAGTAAAAATGATAAAATAATAGATAAAGAATTTTTTAAAAAATATCAAAAAGATGATAAATATTTACAAGTATACCAAAATGATTATACTGATGGATTTTTTATCTGCAAATTAACAAAAAATGTATGAAAAACTGGCAAAAAAACAATTATTACAACAATATTACATTTGTATGACATTTACATTAAAAATATTGACTTTTTGCTATAAAAATATAAAATAGAAATGAATATAATTGTAAAAAATATGAGAAGAATATGAAAAAAATTCAAGGTATGCTTTTAAGAAAAATGCAAAACATATAAATATATCAAGAAGAAGGAGAAAATCATGTCAAATTGTCTAGGACTATATATAGAAGAAAATTTAATTAAATATGCAAAAGTTTCAAAAGACCATGACAACTTGAAAGTGGAATCATTTGGAATAAAATTTTATGATAAATTAGGACAAGCAATAGAACAAGTAATAGAAGAGACCTATAGTCAAAAAACACCAATAAGCATTAATTTATCAGAAGAAATGTATAACTATTTTGATATGTTTGCATTACTTTCAAAAAATGACTTACAAAAAGCAATAAAAACTGAATTTGAGTCTTATTGTGTAGATAAAGGATATAACCCAAATGTATTTGAAAGCAGATATGCAGTAGTAGACTATCCTGATGATAAAGAAAAAATCAAAGTAATTCATATTGCAGAAAATAAAATAGAATTAAATAAAAATACACAAGCATTTGAAAATTATAGATTAATGAATATTTCTCCAATATCAATGGCGATTGCAAGCTTGATTAATACAGAAGAAAAACAAAATGCTCTAATTGTAAACATTGAAAATACAACAACAATAACAACAATTTTACAAAATAAAATATTTAACATTGATAAAATAGAAGAAGGTTCAAGTGATTTCTTATCAAGAATAAATTTAAAAGAAAACTCATATTCGAAATCATATGAAATATGTAAAAACACTACAATATACACATCAGAAGGTAGAGAATTACAAGAAGAACAATCTAGTTATTTAGACGATATTGTACCAACACTATATAATATAGTAGGACAAGTTAGAAGAATAATAAATTCAAATACAGAAAAAATAAACAAAGTATATATAACAGGAACAGCATCATTAATAAACAATGTAGATTTATACTTCCAAGAATATTTAGATGATGTTGATTGCGAAATTTTAAGACCATATTTTATAGAAAACACAACAAGAGATATAAATATTAAAGACTATATAGAAGTGAATTCAGCAATTTCACTTGCAATGATGGGACTTGGAGAAGGTGTGCCAGGAATGAACTTTAGAAAAGCAACATTTGCTGATAAAGTTCCAAGCTGGTTAAAAATAGATATTAATCCAGAAAAGACAGAAAAAGAAAAAAAATACTTAGGTGGACTATTAACATGGGATTTAGGACAAAAATTAGATAAAACAGAGATAGGATTAATTCGTATAGCATCATCACTATTTATGTTAGTCATAATATTTAGCTGTTTCTCAGCACTATTAGCAAATCAAATTGACAAGAAACAAAGTGAAGCTGAAGAATCAATAGCATCAACACAAGCAGAAATAAATAAAGCAAATAGTGATAAAAGTGCATTGCAAACCAGAATAAGTGATTATAGTTCATTAATTAATCAAATAGAAACAGCCAATAGTGACCAAGAAGATAGAAATAGAAATAGAAATTCAATACCAAATTTATTGAATCAAATAATGTCAGTGATACCTGTAAATGTTCAATTAACATCAATAGAAGATACAGGAGATGGTCATATAGTAATAAATGCACAATCAGACAAATATGAACAATTAGGATATTTAGTAGCAAAACTAAAAAATGATGTAATATTAAGAGATGTTGAATCAACAGCAGGACAAAAAGACAATAATGTGGTAACTATTAGAATAGAAGGAGATTTACCTATCTAATAATTAACAATCAAAAAGAGGGAGATTTGCAATGAAAAAACTATTAATATTAATTCTAATTGCATTACTTCTAGCACTTACATTTTTTATAGGGATAAAAGGATTCAATATAGGAAATGTAGAAATATTAGGAATTCAAGAAATACAAAATAGAAGTGTACAATTAGATGAAAAAATTCAAGAAGCAGGAAAATTAGCACAAAAAGATTTTAAACAAGCAACTACTGATGTTGAAAACACTGCAAAAGAATTAGAAAATAAAAGAGATGAATATTTAAATCTACTTCCACAAAATGAAGATGGTACTCAAACATTACCTACACTAAAAAGATATGAAATAGAAACTTTATGGGTAAAAATAGGAAACCATGCAACAAGTGAAGGAACAGTTATAAAAATGGATGTAGTACAAGGTGCATCAGGAATACAAACAGCAAGTACAGCAAGTGCAAGTTCACCATCTGCAAGTAGTAATTTAGATTATTCATATTATGATTTGAAATTCACTGTAAATGGAAGTTATATAGCAATTACAGATTTTATATCTGACATAGAAAATGATGATGAATTAGGATTTAAAATAGAAGAATTTAAAATGACACCATCAGGAAATGATTTGCAAGCAACATTTACATGTAAAGATATATTAATAAAAAGAGTAGAACAAACAACTACAACAACACAAGACACAACAAATGCAACAAACAATACAAATTCAACAAATAGTACAAATAACACAACAAATAACACAAGCAATAATACAACTAATAATACAAATACAAGCAATACTACAAATTCAACTAATACAACAGACTAAGTTGATTAAAATAAATTATAAAGGAGTACAAAATGGCTAAAAATGTTATAAAAGAAATAATTATATTATTACTATTATGTTTAGCTATTATATTAGTATTAGGAATTCTGTTATATGACTATGTACCAATGACAAAAACAATTCCTAATCCAGTATCATACACTGTTCCAGAAGAAGTAGAAGAAGAAATACAAAACACAAGTGATGATGTACTACTATCATTTAATAATGACAGCGAAAGCATTGATTCTACTGAATTAGATAATTACGAAAGAATCAACAATTATCAACCAGGAAAAGCTAATCCATTTTCACCATATGACACATCAACAAGCACAAGTGGAGAAAACACAACTCAAGGTAATTCTTCAAATGGAAGTAGCTCATCAGCAACAAACTCTACAGGAACAACAAATTCTGGAAGCAGTAGCACAAACACAAATAGTGAAACATCAACATCTGGAGGACATTTCTTCCAAGATAAAGGAACAAAATAACTAAGTTATTACCGTTATACTTAAAACATCAAGTATAATACAATATAAATTAAATTAAATCAAAAGAAAAGGAGGGAAAGAAACATGAGAAATCAAAAAGGTATTACTTTAATAGCACTTGTAATTACTATCATTGTTTTATTAATATTAGCAGGGGTATCAATTGCAATGCTAACAGGACAAAATGGTATATTAACACAAGCTGGAAATGCACAAGATCAAACTAGAGATGCACAAATAAAAGAAGCTATATCATTAGCAGTATCAACAATAAATGCAGATTTAGCAGATGACGTAACTGCAGATGTATATGACTCATTATCATATGAAAATATAGCAGCAGCAATAAATGCAGATTATGGAACAGGAACAGCTTCAGAAATACCAGGAGGAATAGCTTATGTGTATAACAGCAAAACATATAAGGCAACATTTACTTTAGATGCTGGAAATCATAGTATAGGTACAATATCAATATCAGCAGCATCATAATAAAAATTAGGAGGTAAAAACATGAAAAACCAAAAAGGTATTACTTTAATAGCACTTGTAATTACTATCATTGTTTTATTAATATTAGCAGGAGTATCAATTGCAATGTTAACAGGACAAAATGGTATATTAACACAAGCTGGAAATGCACAAGATCAAACTAGAGATTCACAAATAAAAGAAGCTATAGCTATGGCTGTATCAACAATAAATGCAGATAGACTAGATGATACTAATACTAGTTTAAATGCATATGATTCAGTAACATATGCAAATATAGCAACAGCTATAAATGCAGATTATGGAGCAGGAACAGCTAAAGAATCAGAAGAAGATGATGGAATAATATACACATATAACGGAAAAGATTATAAAGCAGCATTTACTATTTCAAACAATGGAATAGCAAATAATCAAATTACAATTTCAGCTGATTCATAAAATTTAATTAATATATAAACTAGCCTTACGCACACTAAGTGTGTAAGGCTAAATTTAAAAATAAACAAAATAAAATGAAGAAAAAGTAAAGATAGGGAAGAAAAATGAACATATTTTTATACATACTCCTATTCATAATAGGAAGTTTATTTGGAAGTTTTTATACACTTGCAGTATATAGAATTCCAAAAAAACAAGATATTATACATACCCATTCATATTGTCCTAATTGTAACCACAAATTAGGATTATTAGACTTATTCCCAATAATTAGCTATATAGCATTAAGAGGAAAATGTAGATATTGTAAAGAAAAAATAAGACCAAGATATTTCATTCTAGAAATATTATCTGGAACATTATTTATACTTTTAGCTTATTTAATAGGAATAAGATTTGAAACATTAAATGTAATTAAAATAATTGATTTTTCATTTATAGCCTTATACTTAACTTTTTTAATCTTAATTGCAGGAATAGACAAAGAAAACAGAAAAATACAAAAAGGTGTTTCAATATATGGGATAGTAATATCTATTATGTATATGATATATCTATGCATAGTAGACCAAACTAATATATATAGATATGCCATATATCTAGGAATTTATATAATAATTTTAATATTAGATACAATAACACTAAAGAAATTGGCAATAAGCAGTTACACAACAGGAATATTACTAATGTTAGTAACAATGATAATGTTTACAAATGAATATATAGTTACAACAAGTATTATTTTAACCTTACTTACAATAGCAATTTACATATTAGAATATAAAATAAAAGAAATTGGAAAAAGAAAAAAACAAGAAGAAAAACAAATAGCCAAAACAATAAGTATAGGATTTTATTTAGCAGTAAGTAATATAATAGTTATAATTTTAGCACTAGCATTAAATCAATGTATTTAAAACCTAGGGAAGGAATGTAAAATATGAAAATAAAAAGTGAAAAAGGTTTTACAGGAATAGATATTGCAATTTCAGTTATCATATTATTCATATTTGTTTCACTAATAGCAGTATTATCATATAGAATAAATAATGCTTCAAAACAAGTAGAACTAAGAACAGAAGCAACATATATTGCAATACAAGAAATAGAAAACATAAAAAATAATGGATTTGAAACATATGAAACAGTAAACAAATCAAGTAACCAAGATGCAAAAGGAAATGCAATAAATGAAACTTTACCAACTGATACAACAGGATTTTATAAAACAATTTCAATAATAGACTACACAGATATAGAAGAAAACAAAGATAAAATTCCAAATTTAGTAAAACAAGCAACGGTTAAAATAACATATATGTTTGAAGGAAAGGAACAATCAGTTCAATTTTCAACAATATTATCAAAAGTAGATTAATAAAAATGAAAGGATATATAAATGAGATCACAAAAAGGTATAACATTAATTTCAATAACTATATATGTAATTGTAATGGCAATAGTTGTTGGAGTTGTTGCAATTATTAGTAGGTTTTTTTATAGCAATGTAAATGATATTGATAATACAATAGACCCAATAGCTGAATACACAAAATTTAATAGTTTTTTTACAGATGAAGTAAATCATGAGGGAATACAAGTAGTAGCCTGTGGAACAACAAATAATGGTCAAAACTATATCGCATTTAGTAATGGAGTACAATATACATTTATAAGTGAAAATAATGGAATATATAGAAACAAAATAAAAATTGCAAGAAATGTCGATAGTTGCACTTTTGAAACAGGCATAGAAAATTATAGAAATATTGTAAAAGTGACTTTTGTAGCAGGAGGAAAAACAAGAACAAACACATATACACTAAAATAATTAGTAAATTTATGTAATTTAACAATATATGATACAAAAACACAAAAATATAGTATAATAAAAAAGAATACAAAAGAAAGGAAGGCAATTCATATGGATATTAGAAAAAGACAACCTATTGGAGTAGAATTAGTAAAAAGAGGAATTGTTACTGAGGCAGATGTAGAACAAGCACTTCAATACCAAAAAGAACATCCTAGTAAAAAAATAGGTGACATATTATACACTTTAGGTGCATGTGAACCAACAAAATTAATACAAGAATTAGCAAATTTATTAGGGGAAAAGGGCATAATATTAAATCAAAGTACAATAAAAGTTAAACTAACTGACTATATCTCTCTTGACATTGCAAAAGAAAATAAAGCAATACCTTTTGAAGTAAATAATGGAAGAATAAAAATATGTTTTGCAGATAATTCAAAAACTAAAAAAAGAGAAAACATTAGATTACTAATGCTAAATAAAGGATTAGTAATGGATAGCTATATAACTTTTGAAAGCGATATAGATAGAATATTAAAATCACTAGAAGGAACTTCAAGAGAAGATTTTAATATTGAAACAAATAGTGACACAGTAACAAATTTAGTTGATAGTATAATAAAAACAGGAATAGAAAAAAGAGCAAGTGATATTCATATAGAACCAATGGCAGATGAAGTAAGAGTAAGATATAGAATTGATGGAGAATTATTTACAGCAGCAAGAATAAATAAATCAAAACAGCAACAAGTAATAGGAAGATTAAAAGCAATATCAAATATGCATCAAGAAAAACAAGAATCACAAGATGGAAGAATCCTTATCTATGATGACTATAATATCCGTGTATCTTCACAACCAAATGTATATGGAGAAAAATTTGTTTTAAGATTATTAAAGAAAAATGAAAACATTAAAAACATATTTGACTTAGGATTTCCAGCAACAGAAGAACAATTAAAAAAGAGCATAAATAAGAAAAACAGTATTACAATAATGGCAGCACCAACAGGAGAAGGTAAAACAACAACCTTATATAGTATCATAGACTATCTAAATAGTCCAGAAATAAATATAACAACAATCGAAGATCCAGTAGAAATACGTATACATGGACTAAATCAAATAGAAATAGACGAAAACAAATCATCATTTTCAGCATCACTAAGAACAGTTCTAAGACAAGACCCAGACATAATATTAGTTGGAGAAATAAGAGATAGAGAAACTGGAGAAATTGCAATTCAGGCAGGACAAACAGGACATTATGTATTATCTACAATACACACAATAGACGCAATAGAAGTAATAACAAGATTAAGAAAATTAGGATTATCAGACTACGATATAGCAAGTACACTTGCAACTTCAATATCACAAAGATTAGTAAGAAAATTATGTCCAAAATGTAGAAAAGAAAGACTATTTAATGAAGAAGAAAAAGAGATAATATCAACTTTAGGAGAAAAATATGGTGTAGATTTTGATTTAAGTGGAAAAACATATGATGCAGTAGGATGTAAGCATTGTAATAACACAGGATATTATGATAGAATAGGAATATTTGAAATACTAGATATAACAGATGAGATAAAAGAAGAAATAATGAATGGAAAATCTAGCTTAGAAATTAGAAAAAAAGCATTACAGCAAAATTATAAACCACTTATAATAGATGGCATAAGAAAAGTAATACAAGGATCTACAACATTAGAAGAATTAAATAAAAAACTACTATTTTATTAATATTCGCAAAGGAGGAAAATGAAATTATGAATTTAAGTGAAATATTAGACAAAGCAATGGAAGTTGACGCATCAGACGTACACTTAATATGTGGAAACAAACCAATGCTTAGAATTGCAAGAGATTTAGTGCCAGTTGAAGACAGTGAAATATTAACAGAAGATGATATGTATGAAATATATGATACACTAGTACAAGGAAATGTAGATAAAGATGAAGTATTTAATACAAATAGAAAACTTGATATGTCATATGTCCACAGAGACATACGTTTAAGAGTAAATATATCTTTATCAGATGATGTACCACTATGTACTCTAAGATTAATAAAAAATGAATTACCATCTTATGAATCATTAGGAGTACCAGATATAGTAAGAAGAATGACATACCAACCACAAGGACTTATTCTTGTTACTGGTAAAACAAACTCTGGTAAAAGTACAACATTAAATGCTTTAGTTAATTACATAAACGAAAATCAAAATAAAAAAATATTAACATTAGAAAACCCAGTAGAATATAAACATCATTCTAAAAAATCACTAATAGTACAAAAAGAAGTAGGAAAAGGAAGAGACAGTTTAACATTTAGTGATGGTGT
>CALXXH010000019.1 GCA_944392635.1 uncultured Clostridia bacterium
TTGTATTGTTTTCCACAGCTTTCGATAATTGCGTACATTTAAAATGCACCTCCCTTATTTGTATACTCGCTAATCCTTTTTTAAAGGTAATTAAACTTAATTAATCTTTTTGAACCTTGACTAAGCGGATTACAGTTAAGTATTTTATCATAAAACTATAGTTTTTGTCAATTGTTTTGCCAATATTTTTCAAATTCTGTTTTTTCTAGTGGTTTTGAATAGTAAAATCCTTGTAATAAATCTACTTCTAATTTTTTTAAAATTTGAACTTGTTCATTTGTTTCTACTCCTTCTGCTACTGTTTTTAAGTCCATTTTTTTAGCAATTAATATCATTATTTCTAGCATTTTTATTTGGTCTACAAATGATTTGTCTATTTTTATAACATCGACTGGTATTTGTTGTAACATACTTAATGAAGAATATCCTGTACCAAAGTCATCTATTGATATTTTAAATCCTTTCTCTTTTAAATTCTCTAATATTTTTGAAATACCAAATTGCTCATCAAGTTCTGTTGTTTCTGTTATTTCTAATTCAATTTCATTTGGGTTTACATTGTATTTTTTTGTTATTTTATAATATTCTTCTATAAATCCATCTTGAACTATATGTTGTTTTGAAATATTAACTGATACTTTTATTTTTTTATTATACTTTTCTTTCCATTCTTTCATGTCTTTACATACTTGTTCATAAACATATTTATCAAGTTGAATTATGAATTTATTCTTTTCAAAAACTGGTATGAATTCGTTTGGTGGAATTAACTTATTTTCTCTTTCCCACCTAACAAGTGCTTCTGCTTCTTCTACTTTTTCATTTTTAGCATTTACTTTAGGTTGATAGAAAACTTTAAATTCTTGATTTTGTATTCCTTCTTCCATTATTAGTTCTATATCATGTTCTTTTATTATTTGATTTTCTAATTCTTGGTTGAAAATATGGTATTTTTTATTAAAATTCTTTTTTGCTTCATCTCTTGCAATTATTGCTTTATCTAGTATTTCAAATATATCTTTATCTTCTTTTTCTATTTTGCTTATTCCTATTGATATCAATATTTTGTATTTATTTTTTTCGACCTCTATATTTGATAATTCTTTTAATAGCTTCTCAACAATTTGGGTTAATTCTTTTTGTTCTTTTTCTTCTAATATAACTGCAAACACATCATTTGCAAGTCTTGTGATTATTCTTTTTTCTCCCAAAATTTCTTTTAATTTTATTCCTATATTTTTTAATAGGCTATCTCCTATAATTCTTCCATATTTTTTGTTAAAAGCTTTGAATTTTCCTATATCTATTATTAATAGATATCCTTCGAATCCTTTTTCTAATAATTTAGTTCCTTTTTCTAAAAAGAAGTTGTTGTTTTCTATGTTTGTTACTTTGTCTATATATGCTAATTTATATAGTTTTTCTTCTATATTTTCATTTTTCTCTTTTTTCATATAATTCCCTTCTTTACTTATGTTTTTATTATTTTGTCTAATTTTTAGTAAATTATTTAGATATATAATAATTTATGATGTAACAAAGTAAAGACATTTAATTACTCTTCATTGTTCCTTTTTATATAATTTTTCAATGTTATGTATTTTATTATTTATTTCTACATAAAAAGGTTCTTGGAGAATAAACAAAGTTTTTTCTCCAAGAACCTAACTATGAAAATACATTAAACATTGTTGTAATCATCATTGTACTTGTAAAGTGGCTCCGCGTCCAAGATAAATATTGCCATAAATTCATTATTCACCATGCATTCCAAAACTTGTTCCTCTGAATAATACTCCCAGATTGATACAACATTTCGAATAATACCCTTTCCATCTGAATCGTCACCAGCAAAAGTTTCAGGTCCTTCTTCTACAAAACGAGTATATCCCGTATTATCTTTGTAAAAAACATCAAACTGTTCTGAAGAAACAAAACCTCCATCAACAAGAAAATCTATTGTTTCTCCAGGCATTTTGCCATCCACCTTGGACTTAAGCAATTCTTTTGTGTCAGTATTACTTGTCGAAACTGTAGCTAGAAAAATGTTTTCCTTCTTGAAATGAGTTCCAATTTTCTGCCTGTTACTTACTTCCATAGTTATTCCTCCTTTTGATACTTTTTGGTTGTTAGACTACTATATGTGAAACTAAAAGTAAAAGGATTTTTCCTCTCACTAATTAGTGAAAAAAAGTTAATGACACAGCAATTTGCTATATCAAATATTATTTTAGCATATTTTACATAATTTTTTCAATAGTTATTTGATATCTTTTCTATAAAAGCAACTTTATTTTGTTTCGCTACTTTCATTTCCATGAGTTCAACATAAATAAAAAAATAATACCAAGAGAATTACTCAAACTCTTGATATTACTACGGTGCCAACGAAGTAGTTATCTACAACTTATGGTTCTCTTATCAATTGATACAAATATTAATCAATTTACTAAAGTATATTATATTTTTGATAAAATACAATATAAAAAATTTCAAAAAAAGTTTAAACATGTTTACAAAAATAGAAGTGAGCAAGATTATCTTACCCACTTCTTCAATATTCAGCTTTAAAAATGTTTAGAAGATATCACCCATATAGTCGTCCACACCATTTTCAATAAGAGCCATATTAAGGCTCCAACCATCATCAACAATCTTGTTATATATGGCTAGAATTTCATCAGGGCTCTTTGTTGTTTCTTCCTTTATAGTCGCTTTAGCATAGCCTTCAGCCTGTCCAAAAGTAAAGAAACCTCCAAACATAGGACTAAATGCTGTCCAGCAACCATCTTTTTCCAAATTAGGAAAACAGTAAAGAAGAGGTGAAAGCTCACGTTCTGTAGACATCTTCAGGTATACTAGGTTATTGGTAGCTTCATCATATTTGCCATGAATATATCTTTCAGTATCATAGCTAGATGAATACTGTTCCTCCATATAACCCTTAATTTGTCCAGACTCTTCAAGTACAAAGTACCCCTTAAAATCCGCCGGTAATTGGCTATACCGTCCATTTTGCTGAAACTTACCTTCAATACTGAATACTCTCATAGTGTTTTTCCTCCTAACAATTGTTTGCAGAAAAGTTACTAACTTGCTATTCTTATTATAATTCGCATAGCTACGAATAATTATATTTGTTATTATACCATTGTTTGCATAATTTTTCAATAAATTGGGCTAGTGTAATGAGAAATTGTTTAACATTAAATACTAGAAAAGAACAGACAAAAGATTAATAAAAGAATATCATAGAAAAAGGAGAAAGAAATAAGGTTTACTACTTATAACTTTCTCTCTTCTTCTTAGTTAAGTTCTATACGAAATCTTGGATTTCCTATCATAAATGACATCGGAATAAGAACTACTTCTTTTACATCAAGTTCTAACTTTTCTCTTAGAAAAGTTTCAACAGCCTCATTATCCATAATGCACTCAATTTCAAACTCTTTAGGAAGTTCTGCCGAATCTCTTCCAAACATTAAAAACATTAGGTCATTTACTATTTTTCTTTCTTCTTCCTGTTCATCTGATAATAAATCTTGAATTTCATTTAGTTTCCGTTTGATGTCCATAATTTTACCTCCATAACAAATTTGTTTACAAGTTATTAAGTTCACACAACTAATGTTACAAGCAATCCGTTTTTTTCTAAATTTTCAATATCTATCGGTACAGATAATCTTGGACTTGCATCATAGCACAATTCTAATACAACTTAAATTTTTGCCCCTATGATATAGTGATGTACTTTATCGAATTGTACTTTGCCAGATTCTATTGTTTTTAGAATTGTACCAATCTCGTATGGCATGCTAACATTCCTTGTTATTCCTCCTTTACAATAATTATTGTCAAAAGTTACTATATTCAAAACTTGCTTATCAGCAAGATAATTAAATTACATAATATTTTACCATGTTTTACATATTTTTTCAACAAAAATAGCTGTTTCTGTGAAATTTATTCTATCTAATTTGAACTTTCTTAGTATCACAGGACTTTGGCTTTTCCATAAGTCCTAAGCCCTATGAGTTGTGTCATGCTAACACAACTTGGAACTCTGCGAAGCAAATTTACTAGTTTGACACCTACTGAAAAGAATTTTTTACAAAAAAATATACTCATTGGATTTGTGTGAAATTTTCTATTTCTGAAGAAGATGAGTTGATTAGAAATTTTGAACTTGAAAATGATACTTATATTGATCCTATAAAACAGATTGAAAATGAAAAGTATGAAAAAGATTTGGATTTTAAATTATAAAAATCTGCCACCGTTAGTAGCAGATTTCTATAACATTATTAAATTTTAAGAACTATCCTCGGTTAATGCTAGGATACTTCTTAAGAATATGGATTATAGTAATAAATCTCCATATTCGAGGATTAGAGGTCTATTAAAAAACCTTTTGCTTCACAGAACGGTCTAAATTGATTTTCCATTTCGCTTCTTGTAAAATGATGCCAAAATTCTGTCCTATCCATATCAAATAATCTCATATCGGATACCTTCCACCTATCCTCTAATGGAAGATATTCTATAGTCCTTGCACAAAGTCTATTGGTTGCTAAGCCATCATAATTTCCTCTAAACAACAGGACTTTTCCTTCGAGAAGTTTTGGATTATTCAGAATTTCTTTTGTCTCATGCATTGGACAAGAGCAAATCATCTCATTCTGTTCTTTATCTGTTTTGTTTTTCAGTTCTTCAAACCGCATATTATCCTCCTTAAAAGAATCATTATTTAATGTTGACTACAATTTTATTATACAGAGAAAAAGCAATTATGTAAAATACATATTTATATGCAAACTATAACTTAAAGTTATAGTTTGCATATATCCTTTAAAATTTCAATTAAATCATTCAATTCTTTAAATTTATTATTAACATTATAATATATACCATATTCAGCTGGGGGCAGTGAAATTCCTAAATCTAATAAATGTAATTCATTAGTTTCTAGTTGATTTTCTATATATTCTTTCGTAACAACAGCTATTATATCTCTGCATTTTAATAATTCCATAATCCCAGTAAAGTCAACATTAGCTATATTTATTTTATCATCTGATTTATATTCAAGTACTTTTACTAAATTTTGATATGCACTAGAAAATTTTTTTAATGTATAAATCGTTATATTTCTTAAATCACTTTTAGAAAGTTCTCTATTTAAATATTGGGAATTACTATTCACAATAAATACATCCTGTAAATCTCCTATTCTTATAAACTTAATTTTATTTGTATCATATAATTCATCACTATATTTTTTAGAAAATGCTAAATCAATTTCTTGCTTTTCTAATGCCGAAAACATATTTGTAGCATTTAATCTATGTATATTAATAATAATGTTATTATTTTTTTCATAGAAATTTGAAATACCTTTATTATATATTCTGTTTGGCATATTCACATGCACACCTAATTTTATATCTTTATGAATATTAAATATTAACTCAGCTTTTGAAAGAATATCTATAGAATCCTTTATTTGTAAATATAACTTTTTACCATTTTCATTTAGTATCATTCCATATTTACTTCTTTTAAATAATTCTACATTTAGTTCATTCTCTAAATTTTTAATATGTTTTGTTACAGCTGGTTGTGAAATGTGTAAAATCTCGCTTGCTTTTGTTAAATTTTCTTCGTCCGCTACAATTTTAAATATTCGATATAATTCTAAATTTACCATTGTTATTCTCCTTTTACAAGTTTAGTGGTTAGTTTATTAGCTAATTTTTGGTCAATAAATTATTTCAATATTTTCCAATGCCCTGTTTTCTTTGAACCTTCTCTTAAAATAACTTTTTCGTCTTGTAAATGTCTTATAGCTCTTGATATAGTTCTATCTGAAAGTTTGGTTTTAGTTGCGATTTCTTCTCTAGTTATTTTATTATTATTAATTATTAAATCTAAAATTTGTTGTTCATTTTTATTTAATTTTAATGTGCCATTTATTGTGTCATTTAATGTGTCACCTGCTGACACATTATTTTTAGAATTATATTTAAAAGGATTTTCTCTATACTTAAATGTAACCCTCAAAAAATGTTCCATAAATTTAAAACAACTTTTATCATAAGCATCTAATATTCTTAACACCCCAGATCCAATGTTTTCAATTAAATCTACATCTTTGAACACTCTAATAAGTTCCTTATTTCTTGGAGCAGTAACACCTTCTAAAAATTCTTCTTGTGATAGTTCTTGTGGTAAACCACCTGCAGATGTAATTTCAATTCTATCAGAGTATAATTCTATTATTGGAGAATTTCCATAAGAATAATCATTATGTACAACAGCATTTATAACTGCTTCTTTTAAAGCTTTACTATCAATTTTTTCTTGTTCTTTTCTTCCAAAGTATTCTATTTTGGCATATGTAGTATTTTCAACTTCAAGTCTGTCTAATATTCTTTGTGTAGCAGTAATTAAACAACGATATCCATATTCTTGATTTTCTACTAAATCCATTTTATCAGTACCTAAATATTTTACAAGTTTTATTGAAACATTATTTTCATCTGCTAATAAAAATGCATTATAATTGTATTTACCTTCACTTGTTAGTAAATCAAGATTTTGTAAAAAGTTATCATTTAATTTTAATCCGTGTTCTTCATAATAAATTTTTAATTGATTAAATGTTAACTCTTGTCTAGGGGAGTCAATTTCTTTTAATGTATTCTTAATTCTTCTAGCATACATATCATCTATCATTCTTTCTGTCATTCGTTCTTTGCTACTACCAACTCTAATATAACATCCTTCTGGAGTTCTTCCTTTTTTTCTTAAATAATAAGGTTTTTCCGTTCCACTTGATATTACTACTTTTATTACTTCTTTATTATCTATTGTTTCCACAACTACATCAAATAATCCTAAAGTTGATGGTTGAATGTTATTTTTTATTCTATCTTTTATTTGTAATTGTGTTAAATCTGCATCTTGAACTCCAACAACTTGTCCGTCTTTTCTAACTCCAATATATATAATTCCACCTTCTTTATAATTAAGAAAAGCTATTACTTCTTGCTCAAAATCTTCATTCAGTTGTTCTTTATTTTCAATTCTATTTGTTTCTGTATTTGGCATAAAATCACTCTCCTATATTTTCATTTATCAAATATTATACCATTTCCGTTATAGGTTCTCTCATTAGCTTTTGGATTAATTATAATAAATATATAACTCTTAATTATAATAAGATTATATATTATTTTTATTTATTTTGCAATAAAATTTAACTATAAACACATGTAGCAGATTATATATTTTTGAAAATCAAAACTAGAATTTAAAAATCTATTATACTATTTTAGAAACAAAAAAATTGTAAAGCTTTAGTTTTTCTTTAATTCTTAGTACAAAGCATGATTTCTTATTAAAAATTTTATTAATCTAAAATAAAAAATCCTATACTAATTTGTGGTTAGTTATAGGATTTTTATCACTATATAAACTCTAAATTATATGTATGGTGCCAACGAAGTAGTTATCTACAACTTCTTTTGGCTCTCACAATGATTGATACAAATATCAATCAATTTATTAATAGTATATCGTATTTTGAATAAAATTCAATACCAATGCCCCAAAAAAGTTGAAATTTTATGTAAAATATAGTATAATTAAATTGTAACATATTTTTTGTTGCCTTTGAAATAAGAAAATTTCGGAGGCATAGTCCTCCGAACAATAAAAAGGAGGATTTCCATGAAAACTTTAAACATCAATTCTCAAGTACGGATTAAGCTGACGCCTTGTGGCATTGAAAAGCTCAAAAGAAAGCATGAAGAACTTCGCTCGTTCTATCCATCTATTGGCAAATTTACACCACCTAAAGCAGATAAGGATGGCTACTGTGAAATGCAGCTGTGGGCTGTCATGAAGATATTTGGCGAAGACATATATGATGGTAACATGAATTTGCCCTTTGAAACTAACATTCAAATCGACGATGCAAAGTTCGAACCAGAAGACTAAAAAGATTAAAGTGTTTAAAGTCTTCCGCACACTCTATGTATATGGAGTGTGCAGTTTTTATAATTAAATATTATTGAATAAATATAAAGCAACTTTATTCTGTTCTGTTGATTCCATTTCCATTATTTTAGCCATTACAAACATCACAAGTTTATATTTTCCAAAGTTTATGATGCTAATTCTTGCTCCGATAAAACCACCTCCTTGAACTTGCTTCGAAGCACTGGACTTTGGCTTTGCCATAAAACCTAACCCCCTATGAGTTGTGGCATACTAACACCACTCAGGGGCTCTGCGAGGCAATAAATTTTTCTATATTTCTTCACACAAAAAAATCAACCAGATTTTATTTTCTGATTGATTTTGTATCAATTCTGTTCTATTAGTTCGAACAGATACGTCATTGGTGCAGATGGCCGGAATCGAACCGGCACGGTTTATTCAACCGCAGGATTTTAAGTCCTGTGCGTCTACCAGTTCCGCCACATCTGCATAAATATATTTGAACTGGTATGTCGCTCTTAGCGACAATTAATATTATAATAGTATGTTTTATGTTTGTCAATACATTTTTGCAAATTTTTTCAATTTCTAATTTCTTTTTTCTTTCTTCATATTTAAAATATACTTTTAGAAAATATAAATATGCCTACAATTAAGAGGCATATTATATCTATTCATTAATCAGTTGTTCCTGTTCCATCAAATGGTATAAATTTGTTTACAACACTTTCTGGTTTTACTTCTTCTGCTCTAAACATCATAAATGAAGTATTTATTTTATTGTCTACTAATTGTTCTACTTCCTCTTGAGTTGCATGTTCTGCTAAAACAAGTTCACTAACTAAAATTTGTCTTGCATTATTTAGCATCTTTTTCTCTCCTGTTGAAAGTCCTTTTTCTTTTTGTTTAAAGCTTAAATTTCTTACAACATCTGCAACTTCATATATATCTCCACTTTTCATTTTTTCCATGTTATCTCTATATCTTTTATTCCAGTTTTTATCCATTTCTGTTTCGTCTTGTTCTAAAACTCCAATTACCTTATCTGCCGAACTTTTATCTATAATATTTCTTACTCCAATTTCTTCTGCCTTTGCTGTTGGTACCATTACTTTTACTTCACCTGGCATTTTTAATATGTAATAAGATTGTTTCTCTCCTAATATATCTTTTTCCTCTATTGAATCTATTACCCCTGCCCCATGCATTGGGTATACAATTTTGTCTCCTACATTGAACATGTAAGTCACTCCTTTCAGTATTTTTATATATCCGGCAAAAAAAGATAATAAAGTTATGTAAATATTAGTTGTATTTAAATAACTTTATTGGATTTTTTAACCATATTTATTATACAACAAAAAATGGCAAAAGTCAAAGCCTATGCCATTATTTTTTATGTATATTTTCTTTCAAACCGTTGATTTTCTAAGTAAAAATTTTTTTGAATTTTTTTCTTGTTTTCTATATCAAAAATCTATTTTTATTTTAACTATTTATGATATTTTCTATTAATTCATATTAGAAAAACTATTTATTTGTAGAACCAAATCCACCTTCTCTTTCTCCTTCTGCATTGTCATCATCTGTTATTAAATATTTTTGGAATATAGCTTGTCCTATTGCATCTCCTTTTTTAATTTCTACATCTTCATCTTTAATGTTATAGAATGCAAACATAATATGTCCATCATTATCAACATTTCCATAATAGTCCTTATCTACAACTCCTACACTATTTGCAAGTATTAATCCTTTTTTCTTTGGATTTGAACTTCTGTTGTATAACAATAACATTTCATCATCTTGCATATATGCTTTCAAACCTGTTTTTACTAATACTGGATTAGTTCCTTTTTTAAAGCTTGGTATTACTACATCTTCTGCAGCTTCAATATCATATCCAGCAGAATATTTTGTTTTTCTAATTGGTAAATTAATATTTTTATCTTCAAATCCCTTTGCTACTTCAAAGCCTCTTAATTTTTCCATCTTAAATTCCTCCTTTTAATATTAAGGTCTATCCCTAAATCCTTATTTTTAGGGATTTTTAGGTCCGTCCCTATTCCCTGTTCCTTATTTTTTCACATTTTATTTTTATTGTCAATAGTAACATTTATTTTTCGACAAAATATAATATAATAATTGTATTATATGAGGAGAGATTAGATATGAGAGAATTACTTTGCTTAAATGATTTGAAATTTAATGAATATGGTTATATCTATGATATAAATTGTGATGATGGTGTAAAAAAGCGATTATTAGATTTAGGTTTAGTTAAAGACACTTGTATTATTCCCATTTTAAAAAGTCCCTCTAGTGGTATTAAAGCTTTTGATATTAGAGGATCACTTATTGCTATTAGAGATGAAGATTCTAATTTGATAAATGTTTATAAAAAATAGGTTAATTAGTTCTATTGCATTCTTTAATTAGTAACAATAATTTGTTTCATTCATAAATTATATTATATCATCTTAATTTATTCTATAATTGTGAGGTGAATTATGGGACTTACTAAATCTTCTACTGGAACTAATTTATTGAATTCTAATGTTCAATATTTAAAAAATGAAAATGGATTTACTGTTGCTTTAGCTGGAAATCCTAATGTTGGTAAATCTACTATTTTTAATAGTTTAACTGGTCTACATCAACATACAGGTAATTGGCCTGGTAAAACTGTTAGTAATGCTACTGGTTCTTTTGATTATTTAGATACTAATTTTCTTTTAGTTGATATTCCTGGTACATATTCTATTTTATCTTCTTCACAAGAAGAAGATATTGCAAGAGATTATATTTGTTTTGGAAATCCAGATGTTACAGTTGTGGTAGTAGATGCTACCTGCTTAGAGAGAAATTTAAATTTAGTTTTTCAAATTATGGAGATTACTGATAATGTAATTGTTTGTGTTAATTTATTAGATGAAGCAAAGAAAAAACATATTGATATAGATTTAGATTTGTTATCAAATATGCTTGGAGTTCCTGTTTGTGGAACTATTGCTAGGAAAAAATCCACTTTAGATAATTTAATTGATGTTATATATAAAGTGTGTAAAAAAGAAATTATTCCAACTCCTAAAAAAATAACTTATCTTCCTATTATTGAAAATAGTATTAATTTATTAGAAGATAAATTAAAAACTTTATTTAATTTTCCTTCTAATTTATATAGATGGATTTCATTAAAGTTGTTAGAAAATGATAAAAAAATTGTTGATTCAATTGAAAAAAATTTAGATGTTAATTTTACAAATGATAATAAATTATTAAATTTATTAGATAATTTAAATAACAATTTGGATGATTCAAGAGTTAATAAAACAAATTTTAGAAATATAATTACTTCTTCTATTATGAAACAAGCAGAAAAGATTTGTAATAAAGTTTGTACATTTGAAAATAAAGGATACTCTGTTAGAGATAAAAAAATTGATAAAATCCTAACTTCTAAAACTTTCGGTATTCCAATTATGCTCTTGTTTTTAGGTGGTATTTTTTGGATTACTATTGTTGGTGCAAATTATCCTTCTAGTATTTTATTTTCTTTTTTTGGATATATACAAGAAAATTTAATTGATTTTGCAAATTTACTTAATTGTCCTACATGGCTTTCTAATATGTTAATTTTAGGTGTTTACAGGACTTTAACATGGATAATTTCTGTTATGCTTCCACCTATGGCTATTTTCTTTCCTTTGTTTACTTTTTTAGAGGATTTGGGATATTTGCCTAGGATCGCTTTTAATATGGATGGTTTTTTTAAGAAATGCTGTTGTTCTGGTAAACAGATGATTACCATGTGCATGGGATTTGGTTGTAATGCTGCTGGTGTTACTGGTTGTAGGATTATAAATTCTCCTAGGGAGAAATTAATTGCAATTCTTACTAATTGCTTTGTTCCTTGTAATGGTAGATTTCCATTTTTAATTACTATTGCAACTATCTTTATTGCAGGTAACATTCAAGGTTTTACTGGTTCCATTATTTCTACCATGGCTGTTTTATTTGTTATATTACTTGGAATTTTTATGACTTTGATAATTTCTAAAATTCTTTCCAAAACTATATTAAAAGGTATGCCTTCTTCTTTTGTTTTGGAATTGCCACCATATAGGAAACCTCAATTTGGAAAGATTCTTGTAAGGTCAATTTTTGATAGAACATTATTTGTTTTAGGAAGAGCAATTTGTGTTGCAGCACCTGCTGGTCTTGTTATTTGGATTTTTGCAAATGTTGGTATTAACGGTGATAGTTTGCTTAATATAATTGCTAACTTTTTAAATCCTTTTGCTAATCTTATGGGATTAGATGGATATATTTTAGTTGCATTCATTTTTGGAATTCCTGCAAATGAAATTGTTTTACCTATTATTCTAATGTGCTATCTTGGAAATGGTTCTTTAGTTGATTTAGATGATACTTTTGCTATTGGAAATATTTTAGTTCAAAATGGTTGGACTATTCTTACTGCTATTAATGTTATGATTTTTACCTGTTTGCATTTTCCATGTACTACTACTTTACTTACTATAAAGAAAGAAACAGGTAAATGGAAATGGACTATTTTGAGTTTTGTAATTCCTACAGTTTGTGGTATTGCTCTTTGTATGTTTACTACTTTTGTTTATAACATCTTTGTAACTTTTTAGAAAATTTTTATGATGTTATTGTTTTTTTCTTTATTATATAGTAGTATTACCTTGTAAGGAGGTAATAATTATGGAAGAGAAAAAATCAAAAAAAGGAATTATTATTTTATTAATTATTTTAATTATAGCATTAGCTGGCATTTGTGTTTTAGGATATTCTACTTATCAAATGTATAAAAATAAAACTGAATTAGAAAATCAAGTGGAAGATTTATCTAAAGAACTTGAAGAATCACAAAATACTATAGATGAATTGTCAAATCAAACAAATACTTCATCAAACACATCTTCAAGCACAACAAATACTTCTAATACATCAAATTCATCATCTTCTAGAAGTGTTTCTTTAAAAAATGGTACTTATTTTGTTCAAGGTGTAGAACCTGACCCAGAAAATTATGGTATTGAAAGTATTACTTTATCTGGAGATAATGAGTTTTCTGTTTCACTACCTTTGGGTACATCATATATTGGAAAATATGAAATTGAAGGTAATAAGCTAATATGTAATGCTCAAGAAGAAACAAATTTAGAAGGTGGAGGTTCTGCTCAAAATTCAGTTGATTATACTTTCGAATTTGAGATTGTTGATGATGAAAATTTAGTACTAAATGAATCTACTGATGATTTTATAACTTATACTATTGGAGCTACTTATACTTTGGAATAATATTAATATATGGAGGACAAATTTTATGAGCAATATGGAACTAGAAATGAAGATTTTAAATGTTAATGAAAAGGCACTATGTGATAAAATAAAAGATCTAGGAGGAAAATATATTAGTACATCTAAACAATTTTTGTATGTATATGACTTCATGTATATTAATCAAAGATATTTAGCTAATTTATATGAATTTAATGATGAACCAAGTGAGTATAGGAAAAATATAATTCTAAATAAATTTAAAAATCTATTTTTTGAAATAGAGCAATTATTAGATGATAATGATTTAAAATATTTAAAAGATAGTTTTAATATTTCTAGTTTATCAAATATTTTTGATTTATCTTTAAACAAAATTAGTAATATTTTAAATAATTCTGCTTTTATTAATTTTATAACTAAGTTCAAAAAGACACCTAATAAATGGATTAGGTTAAGAAAAACTATTGAAGAAAATGATAATAAAGAGTTATTAGAAACAACTACATTGGTCGTTAAACATGTTTTAAAAGATAATAATTCAGGTATTCAACAAATGAAAGAAACAGAAATAAAGGTCAATTCTATTGAAGAAGCAAATGAATTGCTTGAAGATTTAGGTTTTGCTTATAAAAGTTATCAAGAAAAAGTAAGAGTGAAATATATTTTAGATGACCATGAAATAGATATTGATACTTGGCCCGGACTTCCAACATATTTTGAAGTTGAAGGAAATGATAAAAAGGATTTAGAAAATATATTAAATCTTTTAGGCTATTCTTTTGAAGATGCTGTTTCTTGTACTGCTGATGCATTGTATAAAGAAATTGGAATTGATATCAATAATATGAAGGAACTTAAATTTTAGGCTATAGCATTTTTTTGCTATAGCCTTTTTGGCTTATACTTATTTTCTCCATTCTTTTTTCATTTCCTGTTCTTCTCTTTCATCTATTTTATCTTGTTCTACATCAATTAAATATACTTTATTTTCAAATTTACCTTTTTTGCTGTTTTTTATCTTTCTAATTTCTTCAACTTTTTCTATTGATATGTTTTTTACTTTCATTATTGTGAAAATAACTTCCATTAAATCTGCAATTTCTTCTTCATTATGAGCTTCTATTAATTCATGTGCTTCTTCAAGTAAATTAGAACACTCCCTTTTCTATATCATTAACAAATTTTTCTTTTATTTCTGGTGGTAATAGTGGAATATTTTTTACATCTTCCTTTTTTATTATTTCTGGCAAATATTTTCCACTATCTATATATTTAGGGTCATTTGAAAATTCTGGTCCTTCTCCTGTTCCAAATTTTCCTCCTATATATTCACAAAGGAAGAAATATTCTTTTTGATTAAATTTTTGTGATTCTAATTCATATAATTTTTTTACAACTTTTACATCTATTCCAAATTCTTCTTTTATTTCCCTAATTGTACCTTCTTCTAATGTTTCTCCTTCTTCTAATCCCCCACCTGGAAATGTATAATATTCTTGTATATCTTTTCTTTTTAGCACCCCTAC
>CALXXH010000020.1 GCA_944392635.1 uncultured Clostridia bacterium
ATATTATAAACTCTTTTTTTCTAATTTATTCTTTTTTTTTCTATTTTTTTCTAATTTTTTTGAATTTTTTATTATTTTCCTTTTATTTTAATTTTTATTTTAAAAAATAAATTATATTAATAAAAAATAAAAATGTCTTATTTTTGATTTTAATGATTATTTTTTTGTTTTTTAATTTTAATTTTTTTATTTTTTCTATTTTTTTCTTTTTTTATCTAATTTATTCTATTTTTTTCTAATTTATTTGAATTAATTTAAATTAATTTTTTATTTATTTATTTTATTTTTTTATAATTTTTTAATTTTATATTATTTTTCTTTATTTTTATATTTTATAATTTTTATTTTTTTATTAAAAACTCTTTTTTTCTAATTTATTCTATTTTTTTCGATTTTATTCTAATTTTTTTGAATATTTATTTTTATAATTTTTATTTTTAATAATTATTTTAATTCATTTTTTATATAAAATCTCATTTTTCCTAATTTATTCTTTTTTATTCTATTTTTTTCTAATTTAATTTTTTTATTTTTTAAATTTTTAATTATAAAATTATCCACAGTTGTTTTTTTAATTTTTTCTTTTCATTTTTGTTCATATTCTTTTATTTAGATTTTTTATAATTTTTTTCAGCTTGTTTAGTATCATTTATTTCTCTTTTTCTCTTTTTTTCTCTTATTATATTTTTTTTACTATTTTTTCTATTTTTTATAAATATATTTTTTATTACTTTAAAAATTAGTTATCCACATTTTTTTATTAAATGTGGATAACTCTTTTTCTTTTTAACATTAATCTTCTTTTAATCTTATTGGTAATATCATATATGTATAATCTGCATTTTCTGTAGATTTTATTAAACATGGTGATATGCTTGTACCAAATTCAATATATACTTCTTCATCATCTATTGCTTTTAAACTATCTAAGAAATATTTTGGATTAAATCCTGCTTCTAGATTTTTTCCTTCAGTTGAAACATATAGTTCTTCTTTTGCATCTCCTGTTTGATTTGTACAAGATATTGTTACTTTTCCAATATCTACTTGTACTTTTACTGGATATTTCTTTTCTTTTTCAACTGATGATGATGAAATTAAGCTAATTCTTTCAAAACTATTTTGTATATTGTTTTTATTTACTTTTATTCTTGTTTCCCAATTACTTGGTATAACATTTTTATAATTTAAAAATTCTCCATCCAAAATTCTTGTTACTATTTTACAATTATCCATTTCAAATAATGCTTGGTTTTTTGAAACTCCTATTTTTACTGGTTCAAATGAATCTTGAATTATTTTATTTACTTCATTAAGTGTTTTTCCTGGTATTACTGCTTTGAAGTTATTGCTTTGTTTATTTAAAAATATACTTCTTAAAGCTAATCTAAATCCATCTACTGCTACTACTGTTAATTTATTATTTTCGATTTCAAATAGACATCCTGTAAATATTGGTCTTGATTCTTCATTACTTACTGCAAATATTGTTTTTCTAATCATATTTTTTAGTATTGTTTGGTCAACTTCTATTGAATTTTCAACTTCTATTTTTGGAAGTTCTGGGAATTCTTCTGGATTCATTGTTGCTAATTTGTATAATGATCCTTCACATTCTATTTCTAGTAAGTTTTTTTCGTTTAATGTTATATGAATTTCTGTATCTGGTAGTTTTCTTATAATTTCACTAAACATTATTGCATTTACTACTGTACTTCCTTGTTCTTTTACTTCACATTCCATTACATATTCTATCCCAATTTCTAAATCATATGTTGTTAATTTTATTTCATTATCATTTGTTTGTATTAAAATTCCTTCTAGTATAGGCATTGTAGTCTTTGATGCTACTCCTTTTACTACGGAATTAATGGCTTTTAGTATGTTTTCTTTGTAACAAACTATTTTCATTTCGACTCCTCCTTAATATATATTATAATTAAATATAAATATTTTTAGTAGTAGTAGTAGTAGGTCCTGTGGAAACTGTGGAAAACTATGTTGAAAGTTAGAATCCCTAGTAAAATTACTGTGGATAACTCGGTGGATAACTTTATAAATTATCCACACTTTCCATATCCTAATGTGTAAAACTAACGAGTCCACAGTTTATACACAGGTTATTCACAGGGGTATGTGGATAATCAATCAGGCTGTTCCGTAAGAACAGATAGAATGGTGCTAGTCCAAACAATAATTTTTCAAACAATCATTTTTAAAAATTTGATCAAAATATATTGTTCATTATTGGTTGCCGTTTATAACGATGTTTTTCACACTATCCACAATTAACTTTGTGTTCGTTTTTTCTTTTACTTCTTTTTCTATTTTTCTACATGCATGCATTACTGTTGAGTGGTCTCTTCCCCCAAAATCTATACCTATTTGAGGGTATGACATATTTGCAATTTCTCTACATAGGTACATTGCGATTTGTCTTGGAAAAGCTATATCATTTGATCTTTTATTACTTGCTAAATCTTCTTTTTCTATGCTGAAATATTTAGAAACAGTTTCTTTTATGAAATCACAAGATATTACTTTTTCACTTTCGTATTTGAATTCATTTATTATTTTTTCTGCAAGTTCTATTGTTATAGAACTATGTGTTAGAGAAGCTCTTGCAACTATTTTGTTAAATACTCCTTCTAGTTCTCTAATGTTTGAGTCTATCTTATTTGCTATGTTTGAAAGTATAAAGTCATCGATTATTATATTTTCATCTTGTGCTTTTTTTCTTAGTATTGCTAAACGTGTTTCATAATCTGGACAAGAAATATCTGCAAGTAAGCCCCATTCAAATCTTGATTTTAACCTATCTTCTAAGAATGGAATATCTCTTGGTGGTTTGTCACTTGAGATTATTATTTGTTTTCCTTCTTCGTATAGTGAATTGAATGTGTGGAAAAATTCTTCTTGTATTCTTTCTTTTCCTGCTATGAACTGAATATCATCAATTAATAGTACATCAATATTTCTATATTTGTTTCTAAACATGTCATTTTTGTTATCTTTTATTGCATTTATTAATTGATTTGTGAATTTTTCTGATGTGACATATAGGACATTATAGTTTTTATAAAGTTCTAAAATTCTATTTCCAATTGCATGCATTAAGTGAGTTTTTCCTAAACCTACTCCCCCATATAAAAATAAGGGATTGTAAGATTTTGAAGGTTCATTTCCTACTGCTAATGCTGCTGCATGTGCGAATCTATTATTATTTCCAACTACAAATGTTTCAAATGTGTATTTGGGATTTAATGTTGATTTGTTAGACTCAATTTCTTGGAGTGAACTTTCATCTTTTTCAGAAATTATTTCACTTTCTTCTTTTTGTTCCTTTGATAAATCTATTACTGAAAAAGTCCATTCTTTGTTAGTAATATATTTCAAAGTGTTAAAAATCAATGGCTTATATTTATTTTCAATTACATCTCTTTGAAATTCTGATAGAGTTGTGAAAACAATATTATTACCTTCGATACTTTTAATCCCAAGTGGAACTATCCATGTATCATAAGATATTCTTGTTAGTTCAGGCTCTAATTCTTTTTTTATACTAGCCATTAACTCATCTTTGTCAATTTCCATTTGCATCATCCTTTCTTTATAAAGTTATCCACAAAGTTATCCACAACTGTTGATAAGTTTGTAACGAATTTGTAAAAATAGAGCCAATTTGTACGAACATAAATTCAAGTATTTTCAAGTAAAAACGTCTATTTTTTTCCATGCCCCTATAATAACAAATTTAAATATGAGAAGTCAATATAGTTGTGGAAAATTTTTTTAAGATGTGGATAAACCCTTTAAAAACTGTGGAAAACTTTTTAAATTTTACAAAAAAATGTCAAAAAAAGACTAAAAAAAGATTACATAAAGATGTTAAGTTTAGTTGACAAGGATACATAATTGCAAAAAAAGTAAAATAAATTTTTTTCTTAAATGTCAAAAAAGCCCTTGACATTTTTTGTTTTTATGCTGTATAATCGATATACTTGTTAAAATACAAATAATTTCCAAGAAATTGGAATGTTATAAAAACAAATCAGTAGGAGGTGCTAGAATTGAAAAGAACATATCAACCAAAAAACAGACAAGAAAAGAAAGAACATGGATTTAGAAAAAGAATGAAAACAAGAGCAGGTAGAAATGTCTTAAAACAAAGAAGAGCAAAAGGTAGAAAAAAATTAACTGCTTAGAATATTTCGTTATGATTTAGAAGGCCACATTATCCTTGTGAGCCTTTTCGCATAATGTAATTAAAAAATGACTATAAGCAATGGGATTTTACCTTGTTTTAGAAGGGGATTATCCGTAATGAAAAAAACAAAAATGTTGAAAAAAAATTATGAGTTTAAAGAAGTTTTATCAAGAGGAAAGTATTATTCTGGAGAATTTATAGAGGCTTTTATAAAAAAAACAGGGAATAGTGATTATAATTTTCTTGGAATTGCAATTAGTTCAAAAGTTGCAAAAGCTGTAAGAAGAAATTATATAAAAAGGCTAATTAGAGAGAATTATAAGATTGTAGAAGAAAATATAAAAACAGGAAACAAGATTGTTTTTTTATGGAAAAAGAAGAAGGATTCTAAAGATGCTTCTTTTGCAGTTGTAAGGGAAGATATGAAAAAAATTTTTGATAAAGCTGATTTATTTCGAGGAAATTGAATGAAAAAAATATTGATTTTTTTTATAAATGGATATCAAAAACATATATCAACATATTTACAAGCTAAAAATATTCATTGCAAATTTTATCCATCTTGCTCAGAGTATGTAAAACAAGCAATTGAGAAGTATGGAGTAATAAAAGGAGGAATCTTAGGAATTTGGAGAATTTTTAGGTGTAATCCTTTTTCAAAAGGTGGGTATGACCCATTAAAATAGAACTAGGAGGAAAGTAACTAATGTTCAATTTTTTTGCAAATATTTTTGGTTATTTGTTAGAGTTATTATATAACTTGGTTAATAACTATGGTTTAGCAATAATATTATTTACAATTTTGATAAAAATTATTTTATTACCATTGTCAATTAAACAACAGAAGTCATTGAAGAAAAGTGCTAAAATGCAAGAAAAAATGAAAATTATTCAGTTTAAATATAAAAATAATCCTGAGAAATTAAATCAGGAAATGATGAATTTGTATAAAACAGAAAAAATTAGTCCATTTAGTGGTTGTTTAACAGCAATTATTCAATTATTGTTATTATTATCAATTTTCTATTTGGTAAGAAGTCCATTGACATATATGGAAAAAATGCCAACAGAGGATATAAATAAATATGTTTCTCAATTACAAGAAGAGGGAAAAGAAGTGAGTCAAGTATATCCTGAGATTGATTTGATAAGAGAATATAACTGGTTAAAAGAAAAAAATCCAGATGATGCAAATATAGATAAGATGAACCTTCAAATGAATTTTTTAGGATTGGATTTAAGTAAAATACCACAACAAAATATGACAGATTATACTGTTTATATAATTCCAGCATTGTATATCCTTTCATCATTTATATCAATTAGAATGACTACTGCAATGCAACAAAAACAACAAGGAAAGAATAAAAAGACAAAATTATTAATTGATGGTGAAACAGGAAAAGAATTGACAGAAGAGGTAAAAGAGGAAGTAAAAGAAGAGGAAAATGAAATAGATGCAGTAATGCAAACAAATAAGATGATGTCTTGGATGATGCCAATAATGTCTATATCAATAGCTTTTATTGCACCTTTAGGATTAGCTTTATATTGGTTAATGAATAATATTTTAATGATTATAGAAAGATTAGTTTTAAATAAATTTGTAAAGACTGAGGAGGAATAGACATGGATACTATTATTGCAGAAGGAAAAACAACTAATGAAGCAATAGAAAATGGTTTAAAACAATTGAAAGTTTCTAGAGATAGAGTAGAAGTTAAAGTATTGGAAAATGAAGATAAAAGAAGCTTTTTTAGTATATTAGCTCCAAGAGTTGTAAAAGTTGAATTAAAGTTAAAAGAAGATTCAAAAAAAGTTGTAAAAGAGAAAAAAGAAATAGTTTTAACAGCTGAAGAACAAGAAAAAGCTAAACAAAATGTTGAAAATTTTATGAAAGATTTTGTCAAAGAACTACCTGAAGATACTAAATATGATATTGAAAAAAGTTCATCAGGATTAAATGTTTCAATTACTAGTGAAAAATTAGGATTTTTAATAGGATATAGGGGAGAAACATTATATGCTTTACAAAGTATTTTGACGGCTATTGCAGGTAAAGGTGTTGAACAAAGAGTAAGAGTTATACTAGATATTGAAGGATATAAGGAAAAAAGAGAAAAAACATTAGAAGAATTAGCAGAAAAAGTAGCAAAGACAGTAATTAGAACAAAAAAACCAATAAAATTAGAGCCAATGAAGGCATATGAAAGAAAAATAATTCATAGTAAATTACAAGGAAATACTAGAGTAGAAACAACAAGTGTTGGGGAAGAACCACATAGAAGAATTATAGTTTCTTTAAAAAAATAATTGAATATTAAATAAAATCAGAGGTCAAAGGTCGGGTTTTACATTATTTTGTAAGCGATTTTTGACTTCTTTTTTATTTTAATTATAAAAAATAAAAGTAATTGATTTTCTAAAAGTACTTTTAAAAAGTTACATAATATGATAAAATATAGCAAAATTAATAGTGAAAAAGGAGGAAAAAAAGATGAGTACAATAGCTTCTATCTCTACGGCTCCTCGGTATTGGGGGAATTGGAATTATTCGTATGAGTGGAAAAAATTGTTTTAAAGTTTTAGATAAAATATTTGAACCTAAAAGAAAACAAAACATAGAAGATATAAAAGGATATACAATAAAATACGGAAATATTGTAGATGAAGGTAATGTTATAGATGAAGTTTTGGTTTCATATTTTAAAGAACCTAAGAGTTACACAACAGAGAATATGTGTGAAATAAATTCTCATGGAGGGAATGTAATTGTTAAAAAAATATTAGATTTGTGCTTGAAAAATGGTGCAGAACTTGCAGAACCAGGAGAATTTACAAAAAGAGCTTTTTTAAATGGTAGAATTGATTTACTTCAAGCTGAGTCTGTTATTGATATTATAAATGCCAAAACTGAAAAGGAATTGAAAACTGGAGTAAACCAATTAAAGGGCTTTCTTTCAAACGAGATTGGCAAAATAAAGCAAGAAATTATGGATGTAATGGTAAATATAGAAGTTACAATAGATTATCCAGAATATGACGTAGATGATGTTACTACTTCTCAAATTTCTGCAATGTTAGATTCAATAGAGGTTAAATTAAAGAAATTAGAGAATAGTTTTGATAATGGTAAAATATTAAAAGAAGGTATTAAAACAGCTATTATAGGTAAGCCAAATGCAGGAAAATCATCACTTTTAAATGCTATTTTAAAAGAAGATAGGGCAATTGTTACTGAAATTGAAGGAACTACAAGAGATACTATTGAAGAGTTTGTTAATGTAAATGGAATTCCTTTGAAACTTATTGATACAGCAGGTATAAGAGAGGCAAAAGATGAAGTTGAGAAAATAGGAATAAATAAATCAAGAGAAATAGCAAATGATGCAGATTTAATAATTGCAATTTTCGATAGTTCTAAGGAATTAACAAATGAAGATGAAGAAATTTTAGAAATTGCTAAGAATAAAAAGTCAATAATCTTATTAAATAAGGTGGATTTAGAAAGTAAGGTTAAGGAGAATGATTCTAGATTATTGGGTGTTACAGATAATATTATATCAATTTCAGCTCTTAATAATTATGGAATAGATAAATTGTATGAAAAAATAACTGATTTATTTGATTTAAATGAAATTAATCTAGATAATGAGGTTTTAATAACGAATATTAGACAGAAAAATCTAATTTCTAAGTCCATAGAGGATATTAATGCTACAAGAAATAGTATTAGTTCTAGTATGCCAATAGATATAATTGCTATATCAGTAAAAGAAATTTTAGAGGATTTAGGAAAAATTACAGGTGAAGAAGTGAGTGAAGATATAATTAATGAAATTTTCTCTAAATTCTGTTTAGGAAAATAAGAAAATTAACCTTTTTGTATACGAAAAAATCTTAAATTGGGTCAAGATAAAAGTTGATTTTTTCTATACAATAAATAGCATATGTGAAAGAAGTCAAAAGAGATAAAAATAAAATCCAAATCAAACAAGCGAGAATCAAAAATAAAAGGTTTTAAATATCAAAACATGTAATTTTATATTTAAAACACAAAAATCGAAATATGACGATTTTGAAAGCATATAAATGTATGACAAAAAAAGATTTTAGAAAAGAAGTATTTTTGTTAAGAAAAAGGTGTAATTTATAAGTTTAAAGCAAACACAAAAGTTAATAAAAACCTTAGAGAGAGTAAGAAAAGAAGGTGTTTCGACCAAACAAAAAGACTAGTTACATAACTCGAATAAATGCAAAACATCTATTAGTAAAACTTGACAGAAATTGCAAAATTTATTGATAAATAGGTTAAAAAAGTCATTCGACAAAATTCGACAAATGAAACTTGCAAGTACACCTTGTCTAATATTGAAAAAAAACTATAATTTCTGTTTCACAAGGAAGGAACATTTTTGTGGAACATTAGAAACAAACGAGATACAGAAGAAATTTAGCTGTGGAACATTTTACAAAAATGTAAAAATAAAAAGTGTAAAAATTGTGGAAAACTTTTATGAAAGGAAAATGAAAATGGAATATTATGCAGGAGAATATGACGTAGCAGTAGTTGGAGCAGGACATGCTGGTTGTGAGGCTGCACTTGCAACTGCAAGATTAGGAATGAAAACATTAATTTTTTCAATTAGCTTAGAGGCAATAGCAAATATGCCTTGTAATCCACATATTGGTGGGAGTTCTAAAGGACATTTGGTTAGAGAAATAGATGCTTTAGGTGGAGAAATGGCAAAAAACATTGATAAGACAATGATTCAAATTAAAATGCTTAATACATCTAAAGGACCAGCAGTTCATTCTTTAAGAGCGCAGGCTGATAGAAAGAAATATCAAGCTGAAATGAAACATACTTTAGAAAAACAAGAAAATCTTGAAGTAAAACAGGGAGAAATTGTGGATATTCAAGTTGAAAATGGTCATGTTACGGCGATTAAAACTGATGTTGGAGCTATTTATAAAGTAAAGGCTGTAATACTTGCTACTGGTACATATTTAAAAGGAAAAATTTTTATAGGCGACTATAGTAAAGAAAGTGGACCTGACGGAGTTGCAGCAGCTAACGAACTTTCTAATTGTTTAAAGAAATTAGGCATAGATTTAGTTAGATTTAAGACAGGTACACCAGCTAGAATAAACCGTAGAAGTATTGATTTTAGTAAGATGGAGATACAAGAGGGAGACCAAGGAATAGAAGCTTTTTCTTTTGAGAATGAACCAAAAGAGTTTGAACAAGTTGACTGTTATCTAACATATACAAATGAGGAAACTCATAAGATAATTAGAGAAAATTTACATCGTTCTCCTTTATATGGTGGAGAAATTGTGGGTACAGGTCCAAGATATTGTCCTTCTATTGAAGATAAAGTTGTTAGATTTAGTGATAAACCTAGACATCAAGCTTTTGTTGAGCCTGTAGGTTTAGATACAGAAGAAATGTATATTCAAGGAATGAGTTCTTCTTTGCCAGAAGATGTTCAAATTGCTTTATATCATACAATCCCAGGTCTTGAAAAAGCTGAATTCACAAGACCTGCATATGCAATAGAATATGACTGTATAGATCCTTCAAATCTTAAGTTATCTTTAGAGTATAAAGGGATTGAAGGATTGTTTATGGCAGGGCAAATAAATGGTACATCAGGTTATGAAGAAGCTGCATGTCAAGGTCTTATGGCAGGAATTAATGCTGTACAAAAAATAAAAGGAAAAGAACCTGTTATATTAGATAGGACTCAAGCCTATATAGGAGTATTAATAGATGATATTGTTACTAAAGGAACAAATGAACCATATCGTATGATGACTTCTAGAGCAGAGTATAGACTTTTATTAAGACAAGATAATGCAGACCTTAGATTGACTGAAATTGGCCATAACGTAGGCCTTATAACAGATGAAAGATATGAAAAGTTTAAGAAAAAAAGAGAAAATATTGAAAATGAAATAGATAGATTGAAAAATTTAATTGTAAAACCTGAAGAAAAGGTAAATGAGTTACTTTTAAGAAATGGTACTTCTAAATTAACCACAGGAGTAAAGATGGCTGAATTATTAAAACGAACAGAGCTAGATTATGATAAATTGGCTGAAATAGATGATAATAGACCTGTTTTAACAAAACAAGAAAAGGAAGAAGTTGAAATTCAAATAAAATATGAGGGATATATAAAGATGCAAGAAGCTCAAGTTGAGAAGTTTAAAAAGCTAGAAAGTAAGCTGCTTCCAGAGAATATTGATTATGAGGAATTAAAAGGAATTAGTTTAGAAGGAAGACAAAAACTAAATAAGTTTAAACCACGCTCAATTGGTCAGGCGTCTAGAATATCAGGGGTTTCACCGGCAGATATATCAGTTTTATTGGTTTATTTGCAACAAATGCAAAATAAATAGTGTTAAAGGAGAGAAAGATGTTAAAAGAAGATTTTGAAAAAGAAATTGTGGGATATGTGGAAGAATTGGGGATAAAGTTATCCAAGGAACAGGCAGGAATGTTTTTTAATTATATGAATTTATTACTAGAGTGGAATGAGAAAATAAATTTGACAGCTATTACAGAAGAAAAAGAAGTAATTGTTAAACATTTTGTTGATTCTCTTACAATTTCTAAATATATTCCAGAAGGGGCAAGTTTGATAGATGTTGGAACAGGTGCTGGATTTCCAGGTATTCCTTTAAAAATAATAAGAGATGATTTAAAAATTACTTTGTTAGATTCATTGCAAAAAAGAATTAATTTTTTAGATGTTGTTATAAAAGAATTAAAATTAAAAAATATAGAAACAATTCATGCAAGAGTGGAGGAATTTGGAAAGAATAGTAAATATAGAGAAAGTTTTGAAGTTGCGACGTCAAGAGCTGTTGCAAATCTTTCAACTTTGACAGAGTATTTATTACCACTTGTTAAAGTAGGAGGAATAGCAGTTTGTATGAAAGGTTCTTCTATTGAAGAAGAATTAGAAACTTCTAAGAAAGCAATAAATGTTCTAGGAGGAAAAGTTAGTAATGTTTTTGAATTTGATTTACCAAAAACTGATATTAAAAGAAATTTAGTGATAGTTGATAAAATAAATAAAACACCATCTAAATATCCTAGAAAACCGGGAATGCCTTCAAAGGAGCCAATTAAATAATTTTTTGTATCTTGGTGTCGCAATTACTAATGCTAAAAAGTAAACTTTTTAGCGAAGGAAAATTGCTCCAAATCGCACTCACATCAAGATGTTCGTTTGGTCGCTTACGCGATACTGCAAAATTATTTAATAGAACATTCTGCTTAGATTAGCTTATATAGTTATTTATTTTTAATAAAATATTGTCAAAAGTTCAATAAATTTAATCAAATTTATTGACTTTTTTTATATATTTTTATATTATATAACTATAGAAAAAACAAAAACTTATTAATAAAATTTTACTAAAATGGAGGCATGAAAATTGGGAAAAGTAATATCAGTTGCAAATCAAAAAGGTGGAGTAGGAAAAACTACAACCACAGTTAATTTAGGTACTATATTAGCTAAAAAAGGAAAAAAAGTATTATTAATAGATGCTGACCCTCAAGGTAATGCTACAAGTGGTTTAGGAGTTGAAAAGGATGTAGAATTATCATTGTATGATGTATTAGTAAATGATACTGAAATTGAAGATACAATACAAGATACAATGATAAAGAATTTAAAAGTATGTCCTTCAAATATTAATTTAGCAGGTGCTGAAGTTGAATTAGTTTCAATGATGTCAAGAGAACAAAGGTTAAAAGAAAAATTAGAGAATACTAAGGAAAATTTTGATTATGTTTTAATTGATTGTCCTCCATCATTAGGTTTAATAACTTTAAATTCATTTACAGCATCAAATAGTGTACTTATTCCTGTACAGTGTGAGTATTATGCTTTAGAAGGTTTGGGTCAATTGATAAATACTATTAATTTAGTAAAAAAACATTTGAATAAAGAAATTCAAATAGAAGGTGCTTTGCTTACAATGTATGACATTAGGACAAACCTTTCAAATCAAGTTGTAAAAGAAGTAAAGAAGTACTTTGACAACAAGGTTTACAAAACAGTTATACCTAGAAATGTTAGGTTAAGTGAGGCTCCAAGTTATGGAATGCCTATTACAGAATATGATCCTCGTTCTAAAGGGGCAAAGAGTTATATGAAATTTGCAAAAGAATTTATGAAAATAAATGAGGAAGAGAAAAAAGCGAAACATATGGCTTAGTTATTAAAAATTAGAAATGAAGGGAAAGTGATATATTATGCCTAAAATGACAGGTTTGGGAAAAGGATTAGATGCTTTATTTGGACCAGCACCAGAAGAAGAACAAATGCAAGAAAATGATACTTTAAAGAATTTGAAGATAACTGAGGTTGAACCTGATAGGGATCAACCAAGAAAAAGATTTGATCAAGAAGCTTTAGAGGAATTGGCTGAATCTATAAAGGAATATGGATTAATACAACCAATAGTTGTAAGTAAAAAAGACGGATATTATAGTATTGTAGCAGGAGAAAGAAGATGGAGAGCTTCTAAAATTGCCGGTTTAAAGGAAATTCCAGCGATTGTTAGAGAAGATAATGAAAGAGTAAATAAAGAGATATCTTTGATAGAAAATATGCAAAGGGAAGATTTAAATCCATATGAAAAAGCTTTGGGAATTAGGGCTTTAATTGATAATTATGGACTTTCTCAAGAAATTGTTGCAAAAAAACTAGGAAAGAGTAGAAGTACTATTGCAAACTGGGTTAGAGTTTTAAATTTGGAACCAAGAGTATTGGAGATGGTTAAAGAAGGTAAATTATCAGAAGGGTATTGTAAGGCTTTATTGATGATTGAACCAGAAAAGCAATATGAAACAGCTATACAGATGCTAGAAAGAGGTGCAACTGTAAGGCAAGTTGAGAAAAAATCTAAGGTTAAAGAAACTAAGGAAGAACAAAAGAAAAATCATATTTTATATAAAAATATTGAAAATACTTTCCAAAGTTTCTTTGGCTCAAAAGTTAGATTAGATGCAGGAAGAAGAAGAGGAAAAATAATAATTGAATATACATCAAATGATGATTTAGAGAGAATTTTAGATTTGATTAAGCAGTAGAGGGATTTTTGATTGATTGTTTAAATCTAAATAGAGAGAATATATTAAAGAAAGTGAGATGTGATTACATGGAAACAATAATGAATATTATAAAGGAAGATACTTTTTTATTAGTATGGCTAATTGTTACTATATTATTAGTAATTGGGTTTTTAGTAATGATTTCGAAATTATCGAGTTTGAATAAGAAATATAAGAAGTTTTTAGAAAAACTAGGTAATGGAAAAGATATAGAGGAAGACTTGGAAACTTATATGTATAGGGTTGAAAAGGTTGAAAAGCAAAATAATGAAATAGCAAATTTTGTTAAGACTTTAGATGAGGATTTGACAAGATGTATTCAAAAAGTTGGAATGGTTAGATATAATGCTTTTAAAGATACAGGTAGTGATTTGAGTTTTACTCTTGCTTTGTTAGATGAGCATAATAATGGAGTTGTTTTAAATGGTATTTATTCAAGAGAAATGTCAAATATATATGCAAAACCTGTAAAAAATGGAACTTCAACTTATACAATGTCTGCTGAAGAAAAGGAAGCTGTACAAAAGGCTATTGATTCAATTGGGAATATTAGAGTGGAATAAACAAAGTAAAAAAGGAAACTTAAAAAAATGGAGAAATGCTATTGACAAATGTTTATAAAAATGCTAATATTAATACTGTCGCTAGACATTTCTCAAAGACTTGGAGAGGTGGTCGAGTTGGTTTATGGCACCAGTCTTGAAAATTGGCGTGCGTTAATAGCGTACCGTGGGT
>CALXXH010000021.1 GCA_944392635.1 uncultured Clostridia bacterium
AGTTAGAGTGTCTCCCTGAACTACTTTGGCTCTTGCTCCGACTAAACTTAATTGAATATATGTCATATATACACTTCTAAAATCTAAGTCTTGAGCAATAATCTTTACTCTTTTTTGGTAATTTATATTATTATCTTTTAATATTTTTAAATATGCTAGAATTAATCCTCCTCCACCACAAGCTGGTTCATTTAAGGTGATAATATCATTTGTTTGTTTTATTTTTTCTATATTGTCAATACTTAATTTAGCTGTCAGTTCTGATAAATTAAAAGGTGTAAAAAATTGTCCCGTTCTTGAATTGCCCATTTCACATTTCATATATATATATCCTAAATAGTCATATATCCTTTCATTAAATAAATTGACTAATAAAGTTAGTATTTTAACAAGATTCTGAAATTCTTCCTTTGTATATTTTGATACAATTGTTTTATACTGACTTTCTCTATTTTTCCAAACCTTATTGTGTATAATATCAGTACTATTACTTAATGATATAGCAACCATTTTTACAAAATCATCAAATATAAGTGTTGGTGCATATTTTCCAGACATATTTGTTATTATTTTTATTATTTCTTCCATTTTTCTCTCCTATCTTCAAATCTTTTTTTCTTAAGCCACTCATACTCATATCCCAAAGAATACAACTCTACTCTTTGACTATCCCATAAGCTTTGATTCTTTTTTAGAAATGCTATAAAATCTTCAAAATCAATACACCACATTTTTCGTTCTTTGCATATTGCTTGAAATTTTGCTTTTAAAAGTCCGTCATTTATCCAACGATAAACCTTGTGTCTGTCTATACCTAATATTTTTGATGCCTTACATGATGTTATATATTTATATGAATTACTTGTAGCTCCTTTTAATCCTAATCGCGTAGCTTTTATCTTTATTGCTTCTTTTCCTCTATTTAAATGTTTTTGTATTGCATTAATTGTCGAATTTCCGCCATGCATCCATTAAATATTTTTTATCTTTTGTACTCCACCTTTTTCCTCCCATAAAAACCTCTCTTTTTCTTTTAACTCAAATATTTTTCGTGAGATAGCTTCACTTCATTATCGGATGTATTGACATATATTTGAGTTGTATTCAATGAGCAATGTCCTAACATCTTTTGAATTTGTTCGATTGGCATTCCTTTTCTAACGCCTATTGTAGCTGCTGTTCTTCTAAATTTATGCGGATAAGCATCTATATCACATCTTTTACCTAATTTTCGTATCATGTTTTCTACTCCTGCCTGAGAAATTCTATGTACAGTATTGTCTTTAAATGGATCATAAGAAATAAATAAACAATCCTCAAAATCTTTTCGTTCTTTTAAATAATTTTGAATAGCTATTCTTGCTTTTGCATTTAAGTATATTTTTCTCTCTTTTTTTCCTTTTCCCAAAATTATTAATTCATCTTGTCCTTCTGCAACTTGATTTTTGTCAATATTTATTAATTCAGTTACTCTTGCTCCTGTTGACAACAAAGTTTCAAAAATGGCTATGTTTCTTAGTTTTATTTCTTTTAAATGTTCTTTCGTGTTTCGCCCACAATACGTTTTTTCATTAAATAAGTAAGCCCTCATTTTTTCTATCTCATATTCTGTAAATGCTTCTTTTTGTTTCTTTGTCGTTTTTATTTTGTCTATTTTTCTTATTGGATTTCTTTTTATTATCTCTTCATTTAAGCACCAGTCAAAAAATGTATTTAGGTATCTTCTTTGATTATCGATTGTAATATCTGATAATCTTTTTTTCTTACCCAATGCTAGATAATATCTAACATCGTCAACAGTTATGTCTTCAATGTTTTTATTGATTGTTTCCAAAAATTTTAAACATTCAGCATAATAAGCCTTTAAAGTTCTTTCTGTTAATCCTGCTAGCTTTTTACAAGCTAAAAATTTTGTGATTATATAAGCTCTTCTATCGCCAGAAATAGTTAATGCTGTTTCTATTTCTCTAATTTCTATATTTCGCATTTCTAAAATTAAAATATCTTTAACTTTATTTGTTATTTCTATACCAAGTATGTCTATTAATGTTGTCGTTATATTACTTATTAAGTTTTCTTTTGTCATCTAATCACCTAGCCTCCTTCCACATTTAGGACAATACTCAATGAGAACATCTCTTCCAAAATGAACACTTAATACTCTACCTATTACTCTTAAATGCTTTCCATATATCTCAAAATAAATGTTGTCATTTTTCGTTTCTTCAATACGTTTTCCTTTTTCACAATATCTACACATTTCTACTTTTCTCCTTCTTTTCATAGAATTGTTTAAATTCAATATATTCTTTACAATGTTCACAATCTTCGTTACAATATACATATTCGGGAAAGCATATTGGACAAATTGTATAGCCTATTTCTTGCATTAATTCATCTTTCCAATTCATTTTTTTCTCCTTCTAAAAGTTCTTGTAAAATTTGTTGTTGCTTTATTTTAAATATAGCATCTATTTCATCACAGCTTTTTATTTCTTTATTTAATTCTTCCATTTTATCTATTACTGCTTGCTTATTTATATAGTTATGTCTTATTGCTTTTTTATTTACTACATCTAAATCATATACAGATATTCCATTATCAATTGCATTATCTATTGTATTTATTAAATGTAATCTATAATCTTTCTTTTCATTTTCTTCCATTTTCCATATCCTCCAATAATTCTTCAAATGTATTTATTTTAATTATAATTTCTTCTACAGTATATTTTTGCAATATTCCTTCTGTTGTTGCCTTCAATATGTTTTTTAATCTTTTTACCTCATCTATTACCACTTGCTTTGGTATGCTGTTATGAGCTATATCAAACCATTTTTTACTTTCCTTTATTGTTCCTGTATATGCTTCATCTAGTGTTTTTACTTGTTCTTCTAGCTCTTGTATTCGCTTTTTTAATTCATTATTTTCTATTGCATAATTTGCACACCTTAAATTTTCTTCATTTAAAGCATTTTGAAAATCTATTATATCTTTCTTATCATCTTGCTTTTCTTTTAGCATTTGCTCTCGCTCTGCTAAGACTCTTTCTAATGCTTGTATTTCTTTATTGTATAATATATCTATATCTTTATAAAAAGAGATTATTTTATTAATTACTCGTATATCTTCTTCTGTCACGACATTTTTGTCGCTTGTCTTATTACTCACATAAAACTCCTCAACCTTTTTTCCAGAATTTTTTAAATTTTTTATAATCTTATCCGCTTCACTCATCTATATCAGCTCCTTTGTGTTTATTTTTTTCTTTCAAATATTCGCATATCTCTCCTACTATCAGATATACAAATATACATACTATAAAAACTATAACTATCATCTATTCTCCCTCGCTTTCTATGGCTTGGACAATGTATTTAATAACACTATCTTCACGCATTAATTTTCTCTTAATTACTTTATTTGCATACTTGTCTAATGCTTTACAATCTCTGATATTTGCTGGCTTATTTTTGTCTGCCTTTTCTATTTTTATTAAGAACCACTTAAAAGTCTTTAATACACTTTCATTCGGTTCATTTTTTTCTTGCTCATCTAGCCATTTTCTTAATTCTTCTTGAGTTATTTCTGCCATATTGCCTCCTATCTATTTTATTTGGTAACGGACTTGGTAACTGACTCAGTACCCTAATTTTTCTTACAGTTGTGAGGCGGTAACCGAGTTAACCGAGTTTTTGCAAAACTCATTCCTATATATTTATATAATACATAATAATTATATTTATATATTACTTATATACTAATAACTCAGTTAAAGTCAGTTAAGGATAAGAGAGAGTAAGGATTAAGTCGGTTACTAAGTCAGTTACTACTCAGTTATTTTCTTTTTAAGTCAGTGACGTTTGTTCATATTTTTGTTTTACATAATATCTTTTAGAAATTCCATTCTTCTTTACTTGTTTTCTTTCATATCCTATTTTCTTCATCTCTGTTCCGAATCTAGTCATGCTCATATCTGTCTTTAATCCATTTTCTATTTTCCAACAATTAAATGCTTCATATACTTCATTGCAGGGTATATCTTCAAAACTTTCCTCTTCATAAACATCATAAATAAAATTTAAAACTGGATTGTTTTCTATTAAATATTCATTGGTTCTAGTTTTTACTGTCTCAGGAATAGTAAAATCAAGTTTCTTTAAAACTTCACTAATAGCTTGTATAGATTTATATAAAACGTATTCTAAGTTTTCTTTTTTCTTTAATTTTGCACTTATAAAAGGGTCATAATTAGGTAATCCTTTTTTAAATACTGCATTAAGTGGTATTATTACTAATCTTCTTGATAAACCATCTGTAGTATCATTCATTCTTGGAATCGTGTTGTAACTTAATATAGTTTTTGTATTGATCTTAGTACTAAAACTGTTTTGTCCCTTAAATTCTATGCTTGTATAGGTTTCTCCTGTGATACGTTTAATTACTGACGTATCTTCTAAATAACTACTGCTACAGTCATCTGCTATATTTGCCAACTTGCCATATAACTCAGCTTTTCCAAACCTATTTCCAGCAATTTCTTTCAAATCTACGTGTGAGACATTTTCTTCTCCTAATAGTTTTGTAACCATATTTAGTAATGTTGATTTACCATTTGCTCCATTTCCTACTAAGATAAACACTTTCTGAAATGGCATACCTCTATAAATGCAATAACCTATCATCTCATACAGTAACTGAACTATGTCTTTATCTCCAACTGCTAGATTATCCATTATTGTATCTATTTCATCATTTTCTGTTTGCTCATAATAATCAATATCTATTTTATTTCTTATAACTACATCTGGAGTATGACTTTTAAACTCTAATGTCTTTACATTAATTAAGCCATTTTTTACACACACAATTTGTTCTGGTGCTTCTTCTTTTTCCTCACATTTATCTTTAATATAGTCTTTTACCTCTCTTTTTTTATTCATTGATAAATTAGGTATTAAATTTACTATGATTGCTCCTAGAGCATCCTCACACGAAATATAGCTACCCTGTTTATACATATAAAGTCTTTTTTCTATTTTTATAATATTGTACTTTCGTATTAGATAATCCCCAAAAGCATCGTGTAAAAACTTACCTGATTCATCATAGTATTGCATCTTATTAAATTTAATTTCTTTTTCTGCATTTAGATACTCTTCTTTATTGAATTTCCCTTGCGTATGCAATTGTGAAACATCTTTACAATTAAATTTCTTGCAACTAATCAATCTACATTTATTGTTGTCAATATATCTTAAAATTGTTCCTACAAATGTTTCTCCACCCTGATCTTCTTCATCTTGTATATAAACCACTTTAAATCTATCTAATAAGTATTTATATTCTTCTTTAAAATTACTAGCTCCTGGAACTCCTATAGCCTGTACACCATAATACCAAAGTGTTTGTGCATCAGATTCTCCTTCTACTAATACTATATAGTCATCTGTGTATTGCTTTAATCTCCATAAACCATACAGTATAGTTTTAGAGCCTTTTTTCCATGTAAATCTCTGTGGGTTATTAGGATGATTTCTATATCTCGTTGCCATTATTTTTCCGTTTACATCATAGTAAGGTATTAATACATTCTTATTGCCATTTCCTAAACCGTAAAGATGTTAGGAACTCTATTGGCAAATGTTTTTCTCTTGCATATTCTGTTACTGTATAGACAATAGGTTCTATATTATTTAATTTTTTCCAAGCATCTTTCGTAGATATGTTTTCTATCTTCGCTAAGAATGTAACTGCATTACCTTTTTCGCCACAGGCAAAACAGTTATATTGTCCTGTCTGTAGATCAGCTCCGAATGAGGCGTTGTGGTCATCGTGAAAAGGACATAGCCCATTTATATTTCCATTATCTACTTTTGCGTTTTTTATGTATTTTTTATAAAATTGTTCATAATTCAATTTGTTCACCTGCCTTTTCTTTAGAAAATAAGGCATCATAATTTATTAACTATGATGCCTTCACTTATTAGCCCCAACCTAAATCTTCGGCTTCTAAACTATTTGAATTATCAACAGTACTATCAAATTTTTGTAGAATTTTAAATGTCTTATAACCTTTTTTATTTTCCTGATAATCTAATTCGTATTCATTGTTAACTATCTTCTCATAAATATTTAATATCAAAATGTTATATTTTGCATAACCTTTAAACTCTACTATCTCATCAGTTTCTAAACTCCTTAAGAACTCATTTGCTGTATGTATTTGAAATCCTTGCAAAACAACTTGATTCATAAAAATATATCTGTCTTTCTGATCTCCATTTATTATCTGAAACCATACTGAAAGCATAGGGTCTCCTTTTTTACTTTGTGTTAGTTCTAACTTAGTTATTTTTACTTCATATTTTCCATATGGAACTTCTTCTCCACTAAATTCACTTGTTGATGCCTTCTCAACATCTTTCTCTAAATTTTCAATATCTACGTCCTTATCAAATTCTTCCCAATTAATAGCCATTATTTATTACCTCCTATAAAAACTTTTTTAAATTCTTCTACTTTTAATGGTATTTTTGTTTGTTGTAAACCAATTCTATTACCACCAAATACATAGTCGTTGTATGTAAAATCCATAAATCTGTTATTGTTATCATCTAATACAACTCTTGCTGTTATATCCACCATACCAGCTAATTTTTTAGCAATTTTTTCTTGTAAATTTACTGTAAAACTTGTAATGCTTGTTCCATTTCTCAACTTAACTTCTTCTATTTTATCGTGACTTAAAAGTATAATATTATAATCACTATTTATAATCCTTTTTATTGTTGTTAGAAATTCTGTCTTTATCATGTCATAACCTTTACCATATCCTGCATCAGACTCATGTTCTATTCCTAATTTGTCATACATGTATACTCTGCATGCTTCATATACATCTTCAATTAAGTCTATAACTATTGTTTTAAATGTGTGTTGTCCTGCTATAATTTCATCTACTGCCTCTTTAAAAACTGTCCATGCAAATTTAGTTTCCTTTATTCTTCCATTCATTTTTACTTGGTCACGTATTGCTATATATGGACTATCTACATATTGTATATTTCCGTCAGTATTTAGTATTAATGGCTCTGGAAATCCACTTGCAAATGTCGTCTTACCTGACATTGGACTTCCATATAAATATAATTTAACTTTTTTAGATGTCTGTACATCTCTTTTCTTGTTTTCTGGTAACATAATTTATTCCTCCTCTATCATATAATCTATTTTTCCATTAGACTGGCAATACTCTTTATAATCACACCAGTCACATAATTTCGTTTCATTTTTTTCATAAGTATTGTCTTCTTCTAGCCTCTTTATTTCTTCAAAAAATTTTTTTACTTTATTTTCGTCATATTCAACTTTTTTAAGTTGTAACTTTTGACTTTTTAATGTTTCCTCTAGTCTTTTTCTAAACTTGTAAGTGTCTTCATCTTTCTTCATCCTAATGCTTGTTTTAGGTATAAATAAGTATCCTAAATTTCTTACTTTAAATCCTAACTGTTCTAAATAATATTTGTATAAATGAATCTGTTTCGAATTAACATAATGCTCTATATTATTAGAATATTTAAAATCAACTACATCTACAGTTCCATCTTGATTATGTATCATTAAATCCACATATCCTACATATTCACTATTCTTTATTTCATATTCATAAGTAAATTTCGTTCCTAGATTTTTTAATTGTTCTCTAACTATTGGAATCCAATATTCCAGCTTCATTATTTCTTCTATGTGTTTATCGGTTATTCTTGGAAACTGTTGTTTATAATACATAATTGCTATATCTAGTCCTTCTTCTATTCCGTAAATGTATAGTTGTTCCAATTATTAGAGCATTATCTGCTTCAAAATCATCATATATTTTTAATTTGTCTATGTATCTATACTTATATTGTCTAGGACAATTACAATAAGTATTTACTCTGCTGTAACTATACAATTTTTAGTACCTCCTCTTTAAATTCTTCAAATTCTGACGGTCTTAATATAAATGCTTGTCCACCTGATTGCTTAATTTTTTCTATGTTATAAAGTTGCAATGCTGATGGCTTACCATCTTCATTTTTTAATTCTATTGCTACAAACTTTCCTTTTAGACATATAATTAAATCTGGAATCCCTGAGCGTTGATACCCTCCACCGCCATATTTTTATGTAATAAATATTGTGTTCTTTAAGGAAATTGATAACTTGTTTTTGAAAATTTTTTTCAAGCATTTAATCCTCCAACATACTCATTTGTTCATTGATTTTTTGTACATATACGTTGTTATCTTCTTTATTTACTTTTAGTTCGTAATCGATTCCAAGTAAGCCTTTATTTGTATTTTTTACTTCTTTTATCTTCTCTGAAATTTGATATTCTAATTTTGGTTCTGTCCATTCTTTAATTAGTTTTCCCTTATCATATTCTCCTTTTTTACATGCATCCAAATTAATTTTTAGTGCAATTTCAGCCTCTTTATTTGTACTCATACATACATTCATTAATCTATTAATAATAATTTCTAATTGTTCCTTCATTGGTTTTAATAATTCTGAATTAAAATCTAGTTTTTCTAAATTTGACATTCAATTTTCCTCCTTCATAATATCTTCTTCAAATAATTTTTCTGTATAATCTCGTCGTTGTTTTAATGTTTCAAATATGTTTTTATCTATTGACTTTTCTGTTATTAAGTAATAATAGAAACATGTATTTTTTTGTCCGTATTCTATGAATACGTTTTTTTGATTGTTCAAATAGTTCTGAGCTAAGTGGCAAACTGTAATAAATAATTTTATTTGCCTTTTGTAGGTTTACTCCAGTAGCTCCTGCTTGATATTGAACTAGTGTTATGGAATTGTTTTTGTTCTCATAATGTCTTAAATCTTTCATGTCTCCAGATAAAATACTTATTGGTCTATCTACAATATCAAGTATTTGCTTCTTTTCTTCATTAAAGTTGTAAAATATAATTAATCTATCTGATGTTGACTCTATAATGTCTTTCAATGCCTCTAATTTATTTTTGTTGTATTGACTTGCCAGTTGCCTTAGATATAATAGTTTCGCCAATGATGTGTCTCCTACTAATGTTCTATTCTCTATGTCAACAATTCTGTCTTTCTTAAATTTAATGTATTCTTCTGTATTCTTTACACATATGATATTATCCATTTGTTCTGGCAGATCTATCGCTTCTTCTGTCTTCATAAATACTGCACCATATTCAGCTAGTCTGTGTCTAAGGTGTTCTACGTTTTTATATCCAATTACCTTAGGAATCTTAAAACCTCGCATATTCATTAAAATGTAATCTACATACATATTCCAAAATGTCTTTTTAGTAACATCCCAACCCAATAACTTACATTGTGTTAATAACTCTTCATATTTACCACCAGTTGGTGTTCCACTACATAGAATTAAATTTTTAAATTGCATTTTCATGATAAACTTAGTTCTTGCTGCAGTTGTATTTTTTATGAATTGTGACTCATCTAAGATTAACGTATAATTTTTTAAGTTTAGAAAATCTTTTTTCCTCCAAATCAAATCGTAGTTTATTATTATTACTGTCTTTAATGTAAAATCTTTTGGCATTTCATATTTAAAAACTTGATATTCTGGATAATACAACTTAATATGTGTCTCCCATGTATCTACTACTGATTTTGGGCATACAATTATATTTAGATTTTCATTTAACTGTTTCATCTTTTCCGATGCTACGAATGTTTTGCCGTAAACCGCATATCCAAATATAATGCACATTTATTCTTGTCCTTTATTTTTTCTAGTACTTGCTTTTGATGTTCGTATAGTTGCATTTTTCCCACCTTCTATCTTTAGTAAAGTTTCTGCTATTTGACAATTTAATTTTGTTAATTCCGAAATATCTTCTAACTTATATGTATCTGGGTCTTCTATAATTTCTGTTATTGTCTTAGAATTTCTTTCGAGATATTCTTTAATCTTATCCATTACTCCTCACCTGCAATTCTTAATGTGTCATATACTATTATCTCGTCAAAACAATTACAACAATAAATTTCATTATCTAATTCGTGATAACTGTCTCCTTCGCAGATATCTGCTCCGCAATAATCACATTCAAATAAAGCTTTTCTCTCTTGTCTGTCATATTTTATTCTTTCTTCTTCTATGTATTTATTTGTATCCATTACTCTTCCTCCTGTCTTTCTTCTTTTGTTTCCTCTATGTCTCTTTTCCTAAATTCAAGTTGTTTATTATTTAGATAATATTTGCTTAAATATTTTGCTAATTCAACGTCTTTTATATCGTAGCTTTCTATTTTTCTATAGAAACTTGTTTCGTTGTCTGTAGCTATTAATATAAGTTCTTTTAATTCTTCTTCAACCTTGCTATAATTTTCTTCTAGTTTTATGTTTTCCAATATTCTCTCTTGAAGTTTTGTTTTAGTTTCTTCTAATTCTTTTTCCTTTATAATTAAATTTTTATATTCATCATTATCTATAATTACGAATCCCATTTTTCCTCCCTCTTGCAATTTCTCTGTATTTGTGCTAAACTTAAATACAGAATTGCATATTTTTATATGTTTTATGAGAAGTTATTTCACGTTTGCGGTTGTGATAACTTCTTTTATTTTTGTTACTTTATTTTCTGCTATATCATAATCGTTTATTATCTTTCCTATCTTGCTTAGTTGCTTTTCTAAGTATGTATTGTCGTCTTGTGTGTCTTCTAGTTCTGCTCTTAATTCCTTATTTTCACTACATACTTGTAAGTTTTCTTCTTTTTGCTCTGCTATTATTTGCTCTTTCCTTGCACATTCTTTTATGCACATATATCCAGCTACCGCCATGCCTACAAATACTCCAAACAGGCAACATATTATTGCTTCCATAGTTCCTCCTTCCTAGCCTATAAGGGCTTTTACTATCCATATAATCCACATGCTACAAAATCCTGTGAATAATAAAATGTTTTCTACTGCTTGTCCTATTTTGCAGTATCTCTTTTGTTCTTTTGTCATCTTTATCACTTCCTTTCCAATAAAATATTTTGTAATAATTTTATAGTCGTCTCTGCTTCTATTCTTTTTTTATGTTCTTCTTCATACACCTGTCTTGATACTGTGTCTCCGCCAATCTTTATCTTCCACCTACTACCGTATTTTTTCCCTTCTACATCGCCGTTATATATCATTTGCAAAGCTACATCGTGTCCTATATTCTTTCGTCGCATAAATTCATTTAAACTTATCCACTCTTCTTCCACTATTCCGCCTCCTTCGCTTTTGTTTCACAATTAGTGAAAGTAAACGGTACAAAAATATCACTAACATTACATTCTAAGACTCTTGCTATTTCTTCTGCTTTATCTTTTGGAATCTTTCGTTGGTTGTTTTCATACATGTTGTAGCAGCCTATTGAAACATTTATATTCTCTGCCATAAACTGCTGCGTATATCCTTTTTCTTGCCTTTTTTTCTCAACTACTGTCATTTTTTCGCCTCCTTATTTTACTACTTGTGAAATCTGCAATTATAATATAACGCCTTGTGAAGTTTGTCAATACTTTTTTAACATTTTGTGAAAATATTTTACATTAAGTGAAAAAAGTGTTATAATATCAATAGTTTTCACAATTTGTAAAATCTGTAAAGGAAGGATTATATGGAAAATATTTTAGGAAAAAGAATTGAATTAGAAAGAATTAGGCTTGGTTTAAATCAAATTGAATTAGCTAAAAAATTAAATCTATCTTCTAGTGCTTCAATATCACAATATGAAAGTGGGGATAGAATACCTAGTGATGATATAAAATTAAAGATGTGCGAAGTTTTTAATTGTTCATTAGATTATTTAATGGGCAAATCAGATATACGAAATCTTGAGAAAGTACAAAGTGACCCACTTGGTTTAGCAAAAATAGGTTTTAATATGGAAAACTACACTCCACTTACAGAAAAACAAAAAGAGCAAATAAAAGATTTACTAGAAATCATATTGAAGGATAATAAGAAAACAAAAGAAGATAAATAAGCGAGGTAAATTGTATGAAATTAGAAAATTTATATGATTTAGCAGAAAAAGAAAATATAAAGATATATGACTGGCATATTGAAGATGCAAATGGCATTTTTGTAAATATAGATAAAATAAATGCTATTGCATTAAATTATGATGAGCTGGGAACATATATAGAAGAAAAACAGACTCTTGCAGAAGAACTTGGACACTATTATATGGACGCCACATATTCTCCATACTGTCAAAATTATGACTTAATAAGTAGACAGGAATATAGAGCGAAGAAATGGGCATATTTTACTTTAATTCCTTACGAAAAGCTAAAATTAGCCATTAAAAAGCGGAGTTAATACAGTTTATTATCTAGCTGAATATTTTGATGTTACAGTTGAATATATGCAAAAAGCATTGGAGTTTTATAAAGAAAAATATGGAAATTTTACAAATGATGAAGCATTAGAAATAATGCTTTAAATTATAATTATATAATCAAACGGAGGTTTGTATGGCGAGAAAAACTAATATAGAAGTAAACGGAAAAAACTATTATAGAGTAACTAAAACAATAGGTCATAGAGCAGATGGTACCGCTATTCGCAAACAGTTTTATGGAACAGGAGTAAATGAAGCTAATGAAAAGGCTGACGAATATATAAAAAAATTAAAAATGGGACTCTTGAATAATAATCAATTATACACAATAAATTCTCTACTTCCAAAATGGCTTTTTGATGTAAAAAGGAATGAAATAAAAGCAACTTCATTTGAAGCATATGAAAGCACATATAGAAATTATGTTAATCCATATTTGATTGCTGATTTGCCTATAAATGATTTAAAAACTCTAAAAATACAAGAGTTTTACAATAAGCTAATTAAAGATAATATCTCTCCTAACAATGTAAAAAAAGTCCATAAATTACTAAGGCAATTCTTTAGTTATGCAGAGAAAGAAGGATATATTATAAAAAATCCTTGTATAAATGCTACTTTGCCCAAAAACAAAAAAGAAATTGAGAATATAATAGCTGAAAGAAAAACCAAATTTCAATATTTTGATGAAAAAGAAATAAAACAACTTTTAAATCTATTTAAGAATACTAGATATGAAAATATAATAAAATTTGCTTTAGGTACAGGGATGAGAAAAGGAGAAATCCTCGGACTACAATGGCGAGATGTGGATTTTAATAATAGAAATATACATGTAGTACATAATTTAAGTTATGTAGCAAATATAGCCAACAATGGGATGAGAACTTATAGAACTATTCTACAAACTCCTAAAAGTGAAAACTCTATTAGAATAATACCTATGTCAAAACAGATATATAATTTGTTAAATTCTTTAAATTCTTTAAATAAAGATTCTGACTATGTTTTTAGCAGTAGGGGTTCTCATTTTGATATAAAATGGACTGAAAAGTTTTGGAGCAAAACTTTGAAAGGAACTAATTTAGAAGGCAAGACATTTCACGATTTAAGACATACTTTTGCCACTATGCTTCTTTTAAATGGTGCTAATTTAATTCAAATAAAAGAATTATTAGGGCATTCTTCTGTAAAAATAACCGAAATGTATTTAGATGCTTTACCAAAATCAAAACAAGAAATTGTAAATAAAATAGATTATCTTCTAAACTAATGTGTTAAAAAAGTGTTAAATACAAAAAATAGCAAGGTGCTACAATTCGTGTAACCCTTGCTACATCTATGTTTTTATTCAATAACTTCTGAAACAACACCTGAACCTACAGTTCTACCACCTTCACGGATAGCGAATCTTAGTCCTTTTTCAATAGCTATTGGTGTAATAAGTTCAACTGTCATGTCTATGTTATCACCTGGCATAACCATTTCTGTTCCAGCTGCTAATTCGATAACACCTGTAACGTCTGTTGTTCTGAAATAGA